>NCDQ01000261.1 GCA_002280275.1 Caulobacter vibrioides
CAGGATGTCCTTGGTGCCATTCCAGCAGCCGCGTTTCTTCGCGCCCTCAAGGCCCCAGTCGTGGAGACCGTAGAGGTTCGTGAAGATGCGGTCCTTGTCTTCGAGGATACCGACCATGACTCAGCTTTGCGGATCGAATGGATGGGCGCGCACATAGCGCGTCCGACGAATGATGACATAGGCGAAAAGCGACCAACCCACGCCAATGATGGCGAGGCCGGCCACGACCGCCCAGAACGGTGCGCCTTCGACGACACGACCCCAGACCAGCAGGATCGCGCCCAGCAGGCACGCCACGAAGCCGAAGCCCCGTTCGCGACGATGCAGACCCCGGATGGTGTCGGCATACGCCGCTTTGCGGATGTTGCGGTCGCTGTCGTCGATCATAACGAAGCGCCCTCCCCCTTGGTCGCGCGCATCCAGCCCAGGATGAACCAGATGTGCGAGCCCAGGCCCGCAACGATGGCGCCCAGGAAGACCAGCCTCAGCCAGTCGATCCGCAGCGACACCGCGCCATAGATCGCGACGCCGGCCAGCACGAAGCACACCGCGTTGATGACGAGCATCGCGGTGAGGCGCTTCTTCTGGAGGGCGGCGTCGGCGGTCATGTTAGGCGGCAGGCTCCGACTTCGGGGCCTTCTTGGGCTTTTCGGGCAGGTTCGGGATCTTGATCTTCTTGGCGTACGAGCCGTCGTACAGCTTAGGATCGGTCAGGGTGTGGATCGCACCCTTCGGCTCCGAAGCGCCACGACCCTCGTAGCTGCCAGGCTTCGGCGCCTTGCCGGCGGCGAAGTCGTCGAGGATCTTGGCCAGGCTCTCCGGCGTCAGGTCCTCGTAGTAGTAGTCGTTGATCGCGGCCATCGGCGCATTGCAGCACGCGCCCAGGCATTCGACCTCTTCCCAGCTGAACTTGCCGTCGTCCGAGACGTGGTGGGCCGGACCGATCTTGTCCTCCAGCACCTTGCGCAGGTCGAGCGCGCCGCGCAGCTGGCACGGCGTGGTGCCGCACAGCTGTACGAAGGCGACCTTGCCGACCGGTTGCAGCTGGAACATCACGTAGAAAGTCGCGACCTCCAGCACGCGGATGACCGGCATCTCGAGCTGCTTGGCGATCTCCTGGATCGCCGGCTCGGAGATCCAGCCCTCCTGCTTCTGGGCCAGCCACAGCATGGGGATCACGGCCGACTGCTTACGCTCGGCGGGATACTTGGCTTTCCACCAATCCGCCTTGGCTTGGCTTTCCTTCGAGAAGGCGAAGCTGGCGGGCTGTTCTTTAGCGAGACGGCGAACGCTCATCGGGCGAAATCCACGCGGGCGATCTTGTCGCCCTTGAAGGTGTAGATGGCGGCGACCTGGAACGGCGCATCGCCGTTGCCGCGGTCGACATGCTCGTGGTCGATCACGTTGGACCCGACCACGATGCGGTTCAGCAGCTTCGCCTGGTTCTTGGGGAACTCGGCGAAGGTCTTGGCGTAAAAGGCGCGATAGGCCTCGATGCCCGTACGCGCGACGTCCCCGTTCAGGCTCGCAACGATCACGTCGTCAGTGAAGTGGACGCAATGGGCGTCCAGATCCTGGGCGTTATAGGCGTCGAGCTGCGCCTGGGCGATATCGGCCAGGCTCACCGGTCGATCTCCCCGAACACGATGTCCAGCGAGCCCAGAATGGCCGAGACGTCGGCCAGTTGGTGGCCGCGGTTCATCCAGTCCATGGCCGCCAGGTGCGGGAAGCCCGGCGCGCGGATCTTGCACCGATACGGCTTGTTGGTGCCGTCCGAGACGACGAACACGCCAAACTCGCCCTTCGGCGCCTCGACGCAGGCGTAGACTTCGCCGGCCGGCGTCTTGAAGCCCTCGGTATAGAGCTTGAAGTGGTGGATCAGCGCTTCCATCGAGCGCTTCATCTCAGCGCGACGCGGCGGCGAGACCTTGTTGTCTTCCGACAGCACAGGGCCATGCGTCTTGCGCAGCATCTCGCAGGCCTGACGGATGATCTTGGTCGACTCGCGCATCTCCTGCATGCGGCAGAGATAGCGGTCATAGCAGTCGCCGTTCTTGCCCAGCGGGATGTCGAACTCGAAGTCGTTGTAGTTTTCGTAGGGCTGGTTGCGGCGCAGGTCCCAGGCGATGCCCGAACCGCGCACCATGACGCCCGAAAAGCCCCAGGCGATCGCGTCTTCCTTGCTGACCACGCCGATATCGACGTTGCGCTGCTTGAAGATGCGGTTGTCGGTGATCAGACCTTCGATGTCGTCGCAGATCTTCGGGAAGGCCTTGGCCCAGGCGTCGATGTCCTCGACCAGCTCCGGCGGCAGGTCTTGGTGGACACCGCCCGGACGGAAGTAGTTGGAGTGCAGGCGAGCGCCGCAAGCGCGCTCGTAGAACACCATCAGCTTCTCGCGCTCCTCAAAGCCCCAGAGCGGCGGCGTCAGGGCGCCGACGTCCATGGCCTGGGTCGTCACGTTCAGCAGGTGGTTCAGGATCCGGCCAATTTCCGAGTACAGGACGCGGATGATCTGGCCGCGGATCGGCACTTCGACGCCGAGCAGCTTCTCGATCGCCAGGCAAAACGCGTGCTCCTGGTTCATCGGCGCCACGTAGTCGAGACGGTCGAAGTACGGGACATTCTGCAGATACGTACGCGCTTCCATCAGCTTCTCGGTGCCGCGATGCAGCAGGCCGATGTGCGGATCCACGCGTTCGACGATTTCGCCGTCAAGCTCCAGCACCAGACGCAGCACGCCGTGCGCGGCCGGGTGCTGCGGGCCGAAGTTGATGTTGAACTTGCGAACAGGCGTTTCCGGAACGGCCGGAACCGCGGATTCGTCTCGGACAAGTTCAGTCGCCGCGACGGGCGATGGCGTTCCGGTCATGACTATGGACCTTCGTTACGCTGTTCGATGCTGAGCGAGACGATCAGTCCCGCGATCAGCAAGACGACGCCCAGCAAGGTGATGATGGTGGTTGCGACGTCCCAGCTTTGGGAAATCGCAGCCTGAGACAATGGCAAGGCCAGCAAGACTGAGGCGGCCCCCAGCAGCGCGCTGCGCAGCTCGGCCACTTCCATCCGCCGGATGCTGGCCCCGATCGCCAGCGTAATCACCGAGATCATGATCGCGACGCCCAGCGACTTGTTCTGATCCGCCGAAATCGTCGGGGCCTTCGTGAACCACCCCGTCAGCCGCATCCCGATGGTCATCAGAAACGCGGTCGAAAAGGCGACCAAGAAGAACGCTGTGGCGGAACGGAACGAAGGCCGTCGCAAACCCATGAGTCGGCATCCCCTTGCTCGCTATTGCGCCTTCTCGTCACCGGGGAGCGCGTACTTGGCGCCTTCCCAGGGCGAGAGGAAATCGAACGCACGGAACTCGGTAATCTTCACAGGCTCATAGACGACGCGCTTGAGCTCGTCGTCGTAGCGCACTTCCACATAGCCCGTCATCGGGAAGTCTTTCCGAAGCGGGTGGCCGTGGAAGCCGTAGTCGGTCAGGATCCGACGCAGGTCGGGGTGTCCGTCGAAGAAAATGCCGTACATGTCGAACGCTTCGCGCTCGAACCAGTCCGCCACCGGGAACACCGGCGTGATGCTGGGAACAGGCGTGTCCTCGTCGGTCGAGACCTTCAGGCGGATCCGGTGGTTCTTCACCAGCGACAGCAGGTGATAGACGACATCGAAGCGCGCGGCGCGCTCGGGATAGTCCACGCCTGTCAGGTCGATCAGCTGGTGGAAGCGGCAGGCCGCGTCGTCACGCAGGAAGGTCAGGGTGTCGATCACCGAGGCCGCGCGGGCGACGATGGTCAGTTCGCCAAACGCGACAGAATGTCCCAGCACGCCCGGAGCACGGGCGGCAATGTCCTGACCGAGATTTTCGAGGGCTTCGCTCATCGCTCGATCGTCCCCGTCCGGCGAATCTTCTTTTGCAGCTGCAGCACGCCATAAACGAGCGCCTCGGCGGTCGGCGGGCAGCC
>NCDQ01000007.1 GCA_002280275.1 Caulobacter vibrioides
CGGCTACGGACCCTCGATCGGCGCGCGGTCATTCGACGCCTTCCGAGTGTCGGCAGACCTTTCGGGCGAGTTCGAGAACGGCATCGGTTGGGAAATGGCCCTGACCTATTCCCAGGAGATCGGCATTCGCACCGGCTATGACACGCTGGTCAACCGCTTCGCCCTAGCGCTGCAAGGCCTGGGCGGCCCGCTCTGCGACAGCAATCCGTCGCTGCCCGGCATCCAGGGCACAGCCGGCGTTGGCCACTGTATGTACTACAACCCCTTCGCCAACGCGATCCCGGGCAACGCCATCACCGGCCAAGCCAATCCAGGCTACAACGCGGCCGTATCAAATAATAACAAGGACCTGATCGACTGGTTCTTCAAGAAGCTGTCGACCAAGCAATCCTCGCGCCTGTTCGTCGGCGAGGCGGTGTTGAACGGCAAGACCAATATCACCCTGAAGGGCGGCGATATCGCCTGGGCCGCTGGCGTTCAGTATCGCCGCAGCTACTTCACCGCCGACTACAACGACATCAGCAACGCGGCGATCAACCCATGCGTCAACACGCCGGACTTTGGCGTCACGACGTGCACGGGTTCGGTGCGCAACGGGCCGTTCATGTTCCTCGGCGTCGGCAATGAGGCCGACAATCAGAGCGATGTGACGGCGGCCTTCGGCGAACTCTCCGTCCCGATCACCGATGACTTCCAGGCACAGCTCGCGGCGCGCTTCGAGCAGTACGGCGGCGCGGTCGGCTCGACCTTCAATCCGAAGGCCTCGTTGCGCTGGCAGGCTACGCCCTGGCTGGCTCTGCGCGCCTCGGCGGGCTCGACCTTCCGGGGGCCGCCGGACCCGCTGACCACCTCGACTTCAGTGACCTCGCTGCAGGGCATTCTGGGGGTTTTCCGCGCAGTCGATATCTACGGCAACCCGAACCTGAAGCCGGAAAAGGCCCAGACCTACAACTTCGGCCTCCTGTTCAAGACGGGGGACTTCAAGGCCAGCGTCGACTACTTCTATTTCGACTTTAAGGATCCGATCGTCGCCGAGCCGGTCGCAGGCATGGTGGCCTCGCTCTATCCGAACGGCGCGGCTGGCGCGAACAACTGCGCTAACCCCGCCTATGCCGGCCTGGTGGCGCGCTTCACGTTCACCGGCGCCTGCACCACGCCGACGACCAGCATCGCGCGTCTGCGCACCAACTACATCAACGGCGCGCCGGTGAAGAACGCCGGCTTCGACTTCTCGGCCGACTATCGGTTCCGGGAGGTCATGGGCGGGGATGTCTCGGTCGGCGGCTCGGCCACCTACATCCAGAAGTACAAGGTCGGCGCCACCCAGGTGGAAGGCATCACCGTCGAGAAGGCCTTCGACGCCGTGGGCCTGCTGAACTACCAGACGACCGTCGTGCCGATCCCGAAGTGGAAGGGCGACGCCTATGCGGAATGGAATTCTGGCCCGCACAACCTGCGTCTGTCGGTGCACTATATCGGCTCTTACACCGACCAGCGCACCGCGCCGTTCGCGGCCAACGCTTACAAGGACACCACGGGCGCGGGGGTCACGGTCAGCGCCGGCAAGAAGATTGAAAAGCAGATCCTGACCAACCTCGCCTATCGCGTCTTCCTGCCCTGGGACACCACGGCGACCCTGGCGATCACCAACATCTTCGACAAGGACCCGTCCTACGCCCGCCTCGATCTGGGCTACGACCCGTTCACCGGCGATCCGCTGGGGCGCACCTACAAGGTCAGTTTGCGTAAGAAGTTCTAGTTCCTCGGAGCGTGTGGGAACTTGCGGCGCGTCCTTCCCCCAAGGGCGCGCCGTCTTCTTGTCTGGCGCTGCGCGCTGCGGCCAGATCGCGGACCAAGGGGGCGTTGGAGCGCCTCGGCTGGGCGCTAGAGGAAGTCCAGCAGGCTCGCGGGCCCGGCCACCGAGCCGTCGGCGTTGAACATTTGCGCCAGCTTCTCGCGCGAGGCCTGCAGGTCCGTCATCTTGGCGTAGATGTCGGGCGTCCATCCGGCGGCTTGGCGTTCTTCGGCGGTCATGGCCGCGTAGCGGGTGATCATGGCTTTGCCAAAACCGCCGGCCTCGTCAGCGGTGGACTGGTAGCTCGTCTTGATGGCGGCGCTGTCGCGAGCGCGAATTTCCGCCCTGGCTTGAGCGATCTCGTGGGGCGAGAACTGGTCGTCCTTGTTCAGGGCGATGGCCGATAGCGAGCGATCGTCGAAACGACGGAAGTCGATCTCGCCGCTGTCGCGGTCCTTGGCGGCCTCGGGGGCGAAGGCCAGCTCGTACTGCTTGTCCAGCGCAAGGCGGACGTCGCCGGCGACCTTGCCAAAGTCGCGAGTCTTGGCTCCGGCCACGGCGCTGCCGGTCTCCTTCATGTAGGCCGCCACGCTGTCGTTCGCGATGCCGGCCGGCGCCAGGCCCGGGCGAGCGATGGCCTGCTTGCGCCCCTCGACCAGCGCCGCGTGATCGCGGTTCCAGGCGGCGGAAGCCTTCTCCTCGGGACCTGCCGTGTCCAGATGATCCAGCGCCGCCTGATAGAGACTTGCGTAGTCGCCGGTAAGCCGGGCTTGGGCGGCGGGGCCGGCGAGCACGGCGTCCTGCTGTGATTTCAAGGCCAGGGCGGCGACCACCTGCTGCTCCATCGGGAACTGCCCGCCCTTGTTGCTGGCCACCGCATGCAGCGTGCGCCGATCCAGAGCCGCCAGGTCGATGGTGGGCGCGCCGTCCTTCAGCGCGCTGGCCGCGCCGGCCGCCTTCAGGCGTGCGGTGATCTGGGTCTTGGCCTCGGCGACGACCGTCTCGATTGTTCGGGCGTCGGTCTGCGCCTTCAGCGCCGCCTGGGCGGCGGGCGACAGGGTGACGTTCACCGCTGGGGTGTTGATCGTCTCGCTCTGGTCGCGGGTCTTGGCCTGGGCGGCGGCCTGACTGGCGCGTTGCGCCGCCGTCTGGCCTGCGGTCAGGCCTGGCGCATAGGTCGACGCATACGGATTGATCGTCGTCATGGCGCGCGACTTCTAGCGAATCGAGACGCCGATGGTAGCAGTCGCCCGCCGGCTTGGGCGCCCTATGGTTAACGGGCGTCGCCGGGTGCTGCGGCTTAGCTGAGGACACCCGTCAGCAGTGGACGGGCGAACAGATCCGCAGCCTCCTCGCGCTGTAGGCCGGGAACCCAGGCTTCAAGCGAGGCGGCGGCGTTCAGCATCGAGTTGATCATGTGCGCGGCGATGCTGGCGTCGACCGCCCGGATCGATCCGTCGGCGACGCCGTCAGAGATGATCGACGCGAAGCGTTGCCAGCCCCGCATGTAGCCATCAGCCATGTCGCTGCGCAGCGGCTCGGGCAGGGCGCCCAGCGACGAGGCGCGCAGCAGCGGGCCGTGCTCGGAAAGCTGGTAGCTGGTCAGGCCGGCGGCGGTCGACACCAGCTGGGTCCAGCTGTCGGTCGGCAGGGCGCGGGCGTCGAGTTGCGAGCGTCGGGTGACGGTGAAGGTGCGCTCGAAGCACTCGGTGACCAGCGCGTCCTTGTCATCATGGTGGTGATAGAACGAACCCTTGGTGACATTGAGCGCTGCCGAAATCTCCTCGACCGAAGCGCCGCGATAGCCCCGCTGGTTGATCAGCCGCGTCGCCGCCACCAGGAAGGTTTCGCGCCACTCCAGGCCTTCGGGCGACAGAGGCGTCGGATCGGGCAGGGGGCGAGGGGTCCACGCGCCATGCGCCGCCGGCAGGCCCTTCAGCAGGATGTCGCTCATCCGCTCGAGCACCCGACCATAGTCCTCGACATCGTAGCGACGCAGCCAGCGGCCGGACCAGAACACCTGCTCCATCAAAAGATGGGTGCGCGCGTTGCGCTGGCGCTTGTCGAGGTGCGCCAGGGACGGGTCGTCGAAGAAACTCCGCACCCGCCGGAACAGATCGTTGAACGCGCCGATGACCGAGCCCCGCAGGGGCTCCTTCAGCGCCTTGATCTCGGCGAAGCTGGTCAGCGGCGTCGCCTCGCCCAGACGAACGCGACGGTTCAGGTCGAGATAGAGATCCAGAAACTTGACGATCCGCGCGGCGGGGCTCGCTTCGACGGCGGCCTGCTCGACCATCGCCTCGAAACGCTCAAGCCCGCGCATGAAGCAGGCGGCGGCCAGATCGTCTTTCTTGCGGTAGTAGTAGGTGACGCTGGTGGTGTTGAGGCCGACGCTGGCGGCGACATCGGCTAGGGTCATGCCGCGCACGCCCTGTCGGTTCAGGATCGTCGTGGCCGCCGCCAGGATCGTCTCCTTCTTCCGCGCGTAGCGCGCCGTCGCCGCTCCCGCGATCCGACCGTCGTCCATCACCTTCAAATCCCCGGGTCCCATCACGACCGACGGTCGCGCCGGTCACTGGACTCTCGCGTCCAATCTAGGCGTCCCTCGGGTTGGCTTAAAGGCCAACGCCGTCCGTCGCGGGACAATTTTGGGTGCCTACAGCCTCGTTTTGTCAGGATTGTTGCAAGCCGGAGCTGTTTTTCAACGAAGCCTAGAGCGTGACGCCGAAAGTGGAAACCGGTTTCGGCGCGGGCCGCGCTCTAAGTCTTTGATTTAGAACCTCGTTGTCGCGTCGAAACGATTCCGTTTTGGCGCGCGAGGCTCTAGGAAACCTTGCGCGCGGTTGGCCGGTCCCCGCCCAAGACGGCGGCGATCGCCTGGGCGAGCGCCATCGGCGAGAGTGGCTTGGCGACCGCCCCATCCATCCCCGCCGCCAGGTAGCTGGCCTGCTGGTGCGCCATCGCATTGGCGGTCATGGCCAGGATCGGCGCGGCTCCCGCTGGGCCCTTGATCGCCCGGATACGGTGGGTGGCCTCGACGCCGTCCATCACCGGCATCTGGATGTCCATCAGGATCAGGTCAAAGCCCTGGCGCGCCGCCGTCACACCCAAAGCGCCATCCTCGGCGGTGGTCACCCGCGCCCCGAGCGCTTCGAGCATGCGCGTGGCGATCAGCCGGTTGGTCGCGTTGTCCTCCACCAGCAGGACGCGTAGCCCGTCGAAGAGCGCGCTGTCGGCCTCTGTCTCCTGCAGGTCCGGGCGAGCGCAGGCCTGCGCCTCCACCTCCAGCCAGAAGGTCGAGCCCTTGCCCAGCTGGCTCTCGAAACCGACCTCGCCGCCCATCATTTCGGCCAGTCGCCGGCAGATGGCGAGGCCCAGGCCAGACCCGCCGAAGCGCCGGGTTGTTGAGCCGTCACCCTGCCGAAAGCGTTCGAACAGGCGCGCGCCGGCTTCCTCGCCGATGCCGACGCCGGTGTCGTCGATCTCGAAACGCAGACGCAAGCGCGCGCCCTCAGGCGTGTCGATCCGCCGTCCCGACAGCCGCGCGACGACGCCGCCGTCCAGCGTGAACTTCACAGCGTTGCCGATCAGATTGAACAGGGCCTGGCGCAGACGCAGGGGGTCGGTCGTCGCCCAGCCGAGATCGGGCGAAGCCTCGACCCGCAGGTATAGCCCCTTGGCTTCGGCTTGGGCGCGCAGCATGTCCGCGACCCCCCGCAGCAATTCAGCCGGACAGACGGGTTCGGCGGACAGCTCCAGCTTGCCGGCCTCGATCTTTGAGAAATCGATGATGTCGTTCAGCAGCTCCGACAGCATTTCGCCGCAACCCAGGGCCTCGGTCAGCAGACGGCGGCCGTCATCCGACAGCTTCTCGTTTTTCAGCAGGTGCAGCACGCCCAGCACGCCGTTCATGGGCGTTCGGATCTCGTGGCTCATATTGGCCAGGAACTGCGACTTGGCCTCGGCGGCGGCGAGCGCGGCGTCGCGGGCGGCGACCAGTTCGTTGACGTTCTGGGTGATGCCGATGACGTCAAAGGCGTCGGGGCTGGACCCGCGGACGCCGCGCCAAGCCACGTGCAGATGGATCCACTCCTCGGCGCCGGGGTCGAGATAACGGTAGTCGAGCTCGACGTGCTCGCCCGTCTGGAGCGTTCGCGAGAACGCCTGCCAGACCCGCGCGCGATCATCGGGGTGGATCGACAGGGTCATCTCGGCGACCGTCATCGTCCGCGCGCCGCCCTCCGGCGCGCTGGGCGTCGGGATGTCCTGATCAAAGACGTAGACGCCCTTGCGCGGATTGAAGCGCCAGACATAGACGCCTGCGGCGTTTCGGAGCAGTTCGTTGGAGCGTTCAGCCTGCAGTCGCGAGGCTTCCCGTGCGCGGTCGTCGCTGATGTCCTGGAACACGATCAGTTGGCCGCCCCCCTCAAGGAGGGTCGATTGCGTGCGAACCCACAGCCAGCCACCGCCTTTGCGGGCCAGCCGGTTCTCGCTGTGCGCGTGCCCGACGGTGCGTAGAGCTTGGCCTGCGGCGGTCAGCACCTCGGCGTCATGCAGGTGGAAGAAATCGCGGACCTGACGGCCAAGGGTCTCTTCGGCAGCCCAGCCGGTCAGTTGGCTCCAGGCGGGATTGACGCGGATGATCTTGCTGTCGCGAAGCACAACGAACATGTCGAGGCTGTTCTGGAAGAACCAGTCAGCCGCAGCGGCTTCGATTCTGGTGGCAGCCTCGGTATCCAAGTGCTTGCCCATCCTGCTTCGCTCGTCTTCAATCGATGATGCGCAGGGTCGGGTAAAGTTTACGTTGCGGCATAACGCCTCGGCGCGTGTCCTTACCCGAGCCAATCAAGACGTGAAAAAGGGGAGAGCAGGACGTTGAGCACGCCAGAAGCCGTAGGACTATCGTCGGAGCGCCTGAAGCGCATCGATAGCTTCATCCAGGCCAAGTACATCGACTCGGGAAAACTGCCTTGCGCCCTGACCCAAGTCTGGCGGCGCGGGCAGCTGGCCTACACGTCGGTGTTGGGCAGCGCCGATATCGAACGCGGCAAGCCCCTCAAGGCTGACAGCCTGTTCCGCATCTACTCAATGACCAAACCCGTCACCAGCGTCGCCTTCATGATGTTGGTCGAGGAGGGCTTGGTCTCGCTCGACGATCCTGTGCACCGCTTCATCCCGGCCTGGCGGGACCTGGGCGTCTTCCAGGCCGGCGTCGCGGGCGCCTTCCAGACGACGCGCACCAAGGAGCCGATGCGCACCATCGACCTGCTGCGTCACACCTCGGGCCTGACCTATGGCTTCCAGCAGCGCACCAATGTCGATGCGGCCTATCGCAAGCTGAAGCTGGACGGCGTGGACAGCGAAGGCGGACTGAAGACGTTCGTCGAGACGCTGGGCACGGTGCCGCTGGAGTTCTCGCCTGGCGAGGCCTGGAACTACTCGGTCGCGACCGACGTGCTGGGCTATCTGGTCGAGGTGATCTCGGGCATGCCGTTCGACGTGTTTCTGAAGACCCGGATCTTCGACCCGCTGAAGATGGTCGACACCGGCTTCTTCGTGCCGGAGGGGCAGCGCGAGCGCTTTTCCGCCTGCTACGCCCTGACGCCGTCGGGCAAGGTCGTGTTGCAGGACGATCCCGAGAAGAGCCGGTACCTGTCCGACCCGTCGGTGAAATCGGGCGGCGGCGGCCTGGTTTCGACGGCCGACGACTACATGCGCTTCTGTCGTATGCTGCTGAACGGCGGCGAGCTGGACGGCGTGCGCCTGCTCAGCCCCAAGACGATCAAGCTGATGACGATGAACCACCTGCCGGGCGGTCAGGAGCTGGTCCAGGCGTCGAAGTCGCTGTTCAGCGAAGCCGTGTTCGAGGGTCTGGGCTTTGGCTTGGGCTTTGCGATGACCATCGACCAGACCAGGACCAAGAACCTGGGCTCCCATGGCGAGTACTTCTGGGGCGGCATGGCCTCTACCGCGTTCTGGATCGATCCGGTCGAGGATCTGGCGGTGGTGTTCATGACCCAGTTGATGCCATCGACCTCGTACCCGATCCGTCGCGAGCTGCGCACGCTCGTCTATTCGAGCTTCACCGAGGCGGCGGGGTAGGGCGGGGGCGCTCCAGGCGCAAGAAAACGGCGCGGGAGAGCCTCCCGCGCCGAGTTGCGCTTTACCAAAGTCCGACGCATTGCGAGCAATACGTCACGCTCGCGAAATCCACCGACTTCGAAACGTCAGGACGCGTGCAAGGCGCGTCCAAAGCCCATGAAATCCCGCGAACGCCCTCCCCGGCGCGGATCATTCTCTCTGGATTTCAGGAGGGTGTGCGCCGGTCAGCCCCCCGGCGGCGCCTCTGAACCCACGGATGATCTCGGCCGAACTTCTGATTTCGAATTTGTAGTATGGATTTCCGGCCGTCAACTGGGGGCGCTCATGAAATGGGCGCCGTCAGGGAGGTCTGGACATCGGCGTCGGAGCATGCACGCTGCTGTCAAACAACCGTTCAAACTAAGAAAACAAGGGTGGAAGCCGCCATGGCCGCGATCAACGCCGTCACCGATTTTTCTGTCGAAGGCGACATTGGCGTCGTCACGCTGAACTCGCCGCCGGTCAACGCACTGTCGGCCGCTGTCCGCGAGGGTCTCGCTGGGGCCTTTGACGCCGCGATCGCCGACGCGGCCGTCAAGGCCATCGTGCTGATCTGCGAGGGCAAGACCTTCATCGCCGGCGCCGACATCACCGAGTTCGGCAAGGCCATGACCGGCCCGTCGCTGCAAGACGTGCAGAATACGATCGAGAACTCGCCCAAGCCGGTCATCGCCGCCATCCACGGCACGGCCCTGGGTGGCGGCCTGGAAGTGGCGTTGGTCGCCAACTATCGCGTCGCCGTTCCGTCGGCCAAGGCGGGCCTGCCGGAAGTGAACATCGGCCTCCTGCCCGGCGCCGGCGGCACCCAGCGCCTGCCGCGCATCGTCGGCGTCGAGAAGGCGCTGGAGATGGTCACCAGCGGTCAGCACGTGCCGGCCAAGGCGGCGCACGCCATGGGCCTGTTCGATGAACTGGTCGAGGAGGGCAAGCTGCGCGAGGGCGCGATCGCCTTCGCCAAGGCCGTTATCGCCGAGAACCGCCCGCTCAAGAAGGTCCGGGACCTGAACGAAAAGGTCGAGGCCGCGCGCGGTAAGCCCGAGATCTTCGAGGCCTTCCGCAAGGCCAACGCCAAGAAGTTCCGCGGCTTCATGGCGCCGGAGAACAACATCAAGTGCATCGAGGCGGCGGTGAACCTGTCCTTCGACGAAGGCCTGAAGGCCGAGCGCAAGCTGTTCATGGAGCTGATGGCCGGCAGCCAGTCCGCCGCTCAGCGCTATGTGTTCTTCGCCGAACGCCAGGCCGCCAAGATCCCGGACGTGCCGGACGACACCGCGACCATCCCCGTCAAGAAGGTCGGCGTCATCGGCGCCGGCACCATGGGCGGCGGCATCGCCATGAACTTCCTCAACGCCGGCATCCCGGTGACGATCATCGAGGCCAAGCAGGAGAACCTCGAACGCGGCGTCGGCGTCATCCGCAAGAACTACGAGAACACCGCCAAGAAGGGCCGCCTGACCCAGGACGATGTCGAAAAGCGCATGGCGCTGCTGACGCCTTCCATGGAGATGGAGGCGCTGGCCGACTGCGACATGATCATCGAGGCCGTGTTCGAGCTGATGGAGATCAAGAAAGAGGTCTTCGGCAAGCTGGACAAGATCGCCAAGCCCGGCGCGATCCTGGCCACCAACACCTCGTACCTGAACGTCGACGAGATCGCCGCCTGCACCAGCCGGCCCGAAAGCGTGATCGGCACCCACTTCTTCTCGCCGGCCAATGTCATGCGCCTCTTGGAGCTGGTGCGCGGTGATGCGACCTCCAAGGAGGTCATCGCCACTTGCATGAAGCTGTCCAAGACCATCGGCAAGGTGCCGGTGCTGGTCGGGGTTTGCTACGGGTTCGTCGGCAACCGCATGCTGGCCCAACGCCAGCGCGAGGCTCAGAAGCTGATCCTGGAAGGCGCCATGCCCTGGGACGTCGACCGGGTGCTCTATGACTTCGGCCTGCCGATGGGACCGTTCGCGATGAGCGATCTGGCGGGCCTCGACATCGGCTGGGATCCGGCCAAGACCAGCTCCTCGACCGTGCGTGAGGTGCTGTGCGAGATGGACCGCCGCGGCCAGAAGAACGGAAAGGGCTTCTACGACTACGACGAGAACCGCAACGCCAAGCCGTCGCCGGTCGTCGAGGAGGTCATCCGCGACTTCGCCGAGAAGCGTCAGATCCAGCGCCGCGAGATCACCGACCAGGAGATCCTGGAGCGGTGCCTGTATCCGATGGTCAACGAGGGCGCGAAGATCCTCGAGGAAGGCAAGGCCATCCGCGCCTCCGACATCGATATCGTCTGGATCAACGGCTACGGCTGGCCGGTCTACAGCGGCGGCCCGATGTTCTGGGGCGAGCTGGTCGGCCTCGACAAGGTCCTGGCCAAGATGAAGCAGTTCCACGCCGAGTTTGGCGACGACTTCAAACCCTCGGCCCTGCTGGAGCGCCTGGTGGCTGAGGGCAAGGGCTTCAAGGACGCTTGAGCGCGTTCGTCTAGCTTCAAAATTAGCGTGTCATCCCGGCCGCAGCGTAGCGGAGAGCCGGGATCCAGGGGCAGCCGCATCGCGCTTGGCCCCTGGGTCCCGGGTCGGCTTCGCCGCCCGGGATGACACGGGTTTTTTGCGTTTGGGGAAGAGTGCATGACCCTCGCCGCCATGATCGCCGCCGACTACGGGACCATCGGCGATGTCCTGCGCGAGCGCGCGCGGGAAAATCCCGATCGTCTGGCCGTCGTCATGGAGACGGGCGAGGCGGTCACCTACGCCCAGTTCGACGCGCTGGTCGACCGGGTGGCCGCAGCCCTTCAACGCGATGGAGTCAAGCCCGGCGAAGCGGTGGCGGTCTGCGCCCTGTCGTCCATCCCCTATACGGCTCTGTTCCTGGGAGCCTTGCGGGCGGGCGTCGCTGTGGCCCCGATCGCGCCTTCGTCGACGCCGGAGTCCATCGCTGTGATGGTCGCCGACTGCGGCGCCAAGCTGTTCTTTCTGGATGCGGGCGTCGCTGAGGCCCAGAAGCCCGCGCCGGTCCCCGTTCGCCAGATCGCGCTCGATGGATCCGCCGCCGGCGAGGCCGTCGACGCTTGGCTGGCGCCCGAGAGCGTCACGCCCGCGCCGGTCGAGATCGGCCCCAAGCACCCGTTCAACATCATCTATTCCAGCGGCACGACCGGGACGCCCAAGGGCATCATCCAGTCGCACGGCATGCGCTGGAAACACATCTTTGTCGGCGACGCGATCGGCTATGGCCATGCGCCGGTCAGCCTGCTGTCGACGCCGCTCTATTCGAACACCACGCTGGTCTGCTTCTTCCCGACCCTGGCGGGCGGCGGGACCGTGGTGCTGATGAGGAAGTTCGACGTCGGGCGTTATCTCGAGTTGGCCGCCAAGCATCGCATCACCCACACCATGCTGGTGCCCGTGCAGTACCGCCGGCTGATGGAACACCCGGACTTCGACGCCTACGACCTCTCCTCCACGCGGATGAAGTTCTGCACCAGCGCCCCGTTCGCCGCCGAACTGAAGGCCCAGGTTCTCAAGCGCTGGCCTGGCGGCCTGGTCGAATACTTCGGCATGACCGAGGGCGGCGGCACCTGCATCCTCATGGCGCATGAGCACCCCGACAAGCTGCACACGGTCGGGCGCCCGGCGCCCGGCCACGACATCAGGTTGATCGACGAGGACGGCCAGCAGGTCGGCCCCGGCGTCGTCGGCGAGATCGTCGGGCGTTCGGCCAGCATGATGAACGGCTATCACGGCCGCCCGGACAAGACCGCCGAGGCGACCTGGATCTCGCCGGAGGGCTGGACCTTCATCCGCACCGGTGATGTCGGCCGGTTCGATGAGGACGGCTTCCTCACCCTGATGGACCGCAAGAAGGACATGATCATCAGCGGTGGGTTCAACATCTATCCGTCGGACCTGGAAGCCGTGCTGGTCCAGCATCCGGCGGTGGTCGAGGCCGCCGTGGTCGGCGTCCCCTCCGACGCCTGGGGCGAGACGCCCGTCGCCTTTGTGGCGCTGAAGGCCGGGCAGGTGGGGGCGGCCGAAGACATCAAGGCCTTCGTCAACGCTCAGGTTGGCAAGACCCAGAGACTAGCCGAGGTCGTCGTCCTGGACAGTTTGCCGCGCAGCCATATTGGCAAGGTCCTGAAGCGCGAACTGCGCGACTCATGGCAGAAGTCTCCTACTGAGTAGCGTCATGCGGCGTTTTTTGCCGCGACCGCGCGCCGCATTAGGGCGAGCGGAATCGATGAATACGGTTGCTTAACCATATGGTGCGGCCATCAGGTCGCCCGGTTCGTCGTGGATTGCGTTTAAGCTCATGCGCCCGAAGCCCGTCGCCGCTCCGATCAATGCTCTCGCCGACCTGGCGCGCGAGGCGAAAAGCCTTGTCCGTGCGTCAGGCGCACCGATTGACTTCGACGCCGTCGCCAAGGCGCTCAGCGCCGCCGGTCACCCCTCGGATCTCGAACAGCGCCTGGCCGCGCGTTTCGCGCGTCCTGTCGCCGCCCGGGCCTTCGCCGCGCGGATCGAGGCCACCGCCGCGAGCTTGAAGGCCTTGGGCGTTCGGGAGGGCGGCGTCTGCGTCGTCTCGGCCCTGGCCGATCCGGAGACCCTGGCCGGCGTCGCCGCCGCCGGCCTGAAGGCCTGGCTGGTCGATGTCGACCCCTTCAGCGCCATGTTCGACACCGACCACCTGCGCGAGCGCCTACCCGAAGCGCCTGGGCCGCTGGAGGCCATCCTGCCCGCCGCCGCCCATGGTCGCGCGCCCGACATGCGCGCCTGGGCCGCGTTCCGCGACGAGACGGGGCTGCCCATTCTCGTCGACGCGCACGGCGCCTTCGACGTGATCATCGAAGCGCCTGTGCCCGTGTTGGTGGGCCTGCCCAGCGGTCAGGGCGTGTTCCTGGCCTGCGAGAACGCCATCCCTGTCAACGCCGTCGAGGCCGCGCCCTTCGCGGGTGACGACGGCCTCGCCGCTTGGCCCGGCCTGCGCCAGCGCCTTTGCGGTACGGCCCAACAGCTGCGCGTGTTGCTGCTCGACAGCGGCGTGGGCTTTCAGCCCGGCTGGGGCATGAGCTGGATTTCGTCGGTGTGCGCTTTGAGCTTGCCGACCGACGACGCCGGCGCCGTGGCCTGGAGGCTTCAGGCGGCCGGCGTGCCGGCGAGCTGTTCTGTCCGCGACCGCACGCTCACCGCCGACGAAACCCCCAACGCCGATCACCTGGCGGCCTCGACCGTGGTGGTGACCTTGGACCCGAACCTCGACATCGAGGCGCTGGACCGCCTCTGCGGCGCCCTGCGCGACGCGGTGGCCTGAGCGGCCAACTTGGCCTAATCATCGGCCCTCGTCCTAAAGCCGAAGGTTCCGATGGCCGAAAAATCCGAATGCGCCACGTGCGGCCGGCGGCATGAGGCTCTGACCCGCGACTGGGGCTTTTCCCTTCCGGACGAGGTCTTTGAGCTGCCCGAGGCCGAACTGGAGGCCGAGGTCCGCTACGACGACGACCTCTGCCAGTGGGGCGACCGCTCCTTCATCCGCTGTATTTTACCGGTGCCGCTGAAGGGCGAGGACGACTACTTCGGCTGGGGCGTCTGGGCCGAGGTCGAGCCTGACGTGTTCCAGCGCTATCTCGACCTCTACGAAGAGGACGGCCGCGAGGAGCCGCCGCATCCGGCGAAACTGGCCAACAAGCTGCCGCCCTATCCCGGCACGACCCTGGGTACGCGCCTGCTGATCCAGTTCCAGACCCCTGACGAGCGGCCGACCCTACTGCTGCTCGAAGGCGACAAGAGCCGTCTGGCTCAGGAGCAGCGCGACGGGACCGACGCCGCGCGGCATCATGAGTTCGTCGAAGTCTGCGGGGCCTAAAGCCAGCCCGCCTTCTTGAAGCGCCGGTACAGCAGCCCACAGACGATGATGATCCCGCCGATCACCGCCGGGTAGCCATAGGCCCACTTCAGCTCGGGCATGTGCTCGAAGTTCATGCCGTAGATCCCGGCGATCGCGGTGGGCACGGCCAGGATCGCGGCCCAGGCGGCCAGCTGACGGGTGATGACGCCCTGGCGCTGCTGCTCCAGCAGGCTGGCGATTTCGAACACCGAGGTCAGGACCTCGCGCAGGCCGTCGACTAGGGTCTCGGTGCGCTGCACGTGATCATGCACATCGCGAAAGTACATCCGCACCTCGCTGTCGATACATGGCAGATCGTGGTGCTCGAGCGCGCCGGCCACCTGGGCCATCGGGCCCAGCATCTTTTTGAACCTCATCAGCGCGCGACGCAGGGCGAAGATGCGGGTGATCTCGGCGCGGCTGAGGAAGGCGTCGAGCGCCCGCTGCTCTATGCCCTGCAGCTCTTCCTCGATCTGGTCGACGATCGGCATGTAGCCATCGACGATGAAGTCCAGCACCGCGTGCAAAACGTAGTCGACGCCATGGGCCAAGAGGCCTGGCGTCGCCTCCAATTGGGCGCGCAGCGCGGTGTGGGCGCGGGCGCTGCCATGGCGGACGGTGATAAGGTGCTGGCGTCCGACGAAGAAGTCGGTCTCGCCATAGGCGATGCGGTCTCCTTCCAGATGCGCGGTCTTGGCCACCACGAACAGCTGGTCGCCATAGACGTCGATCTTGGGCGTCTGACGCGCGTTCAGCGCGTCCTCGACCGCCAGGGGGTGCAGGCCAAAGACGCGACTCAAGACCTGCATCTCGTCCGGCGTCGGCTCGACCACGCCGATCCAGACGAACTCGCCGGGACGCGCGGTCAGCGCTTCGGGCTCGGCGAGGTCCAGCGGGCGGACAGACTGTCCGGCCTTGTAGGCGGTGGCGGCGATGACGGGCATGGCCGAGGGTCAGTGGGCGGCCGCGTAGGCCTCGACTCCCGCAATCCGCTCGGCCTTTTCGCCCTCGCTCAGGAACGAGCCGGCGAAGCTGTTCTTGGCCAGGGTGACGATGTCGTCGCGGGTCAGGCCCACGGCGCCGGCGGTGGCCAGATAGTTCTCGAGCAGATAGCCGCCGAAATAGGCCGGATCGTCAGAGTTGACGGTCGCCTTCAGGCCCAGATCCAGCATGCGCTTGAGCGGATGGACGTCCAGGCTGGGCACGCCGCACAGCTTCAGGTTCGATAGCGGACAGACCGTCAGGGTGATCCCGTCCTTGACCAGGCGCGCGGTGAGGGTCTCGTCCTCCAGCGCCCGGTTGCCATGGTCGATGCGGTCGACCTTTACGAGGTCGATGGCCTCCCAGACATAGGCCGGCGGGCCTTCCTCACCGGCGTGGGCCACGACCTTCAAGCCCAGGTCCCGCGAGGCCTGGAGCACGCGAGCGAACTTGGCCGGCGGGTGGCCGACCTCGGAGCTGTCCAGGCCCACGCCCGCCAGCTTGGCGAGCCAGGGCTTGGCCTGCTCCAGCGTTTCGAACGCGGCGTCTTCCGACAGGTGGCGCAGGAAGCAGAGGATCAGTTTGGAGGTGACGCCCAGCGTCTTCTCGGCCTCGTCCATGCCGGCCAGCAGGCCGTTCATCACCGTGTCGAAGGCGATCCCGCGATCGGTATGGGTCTGCGGATCAAAGAAGATCTCGGCGTGGGTGCCGCCATCGGCCGCCAGACGCTGGAAATAGGCGAGCGCCAGATCCTTGAAGTCGGCTTCGGTGATCAGCACGCCCGCGCCTTGGTAGTAGATGTCCAGGAAGTCCTGCAGGTTGGAGAAGTCGTAGGCCGCGCGGATCTCTTCGACCGAGGCGAAGGGCAGGGTGATCCCGTTCCGCTTGGCCAGCGCGAACATCAGCTCGGGCTCGAGGCTGCCCTCGATGTGCATGTGCAGTTCGGCCTTGGGCAGGCCCCTGACAAACTCGGCGAAGGCGATGGGGGCGAGGGGAGCGTCGTTCATGAGGGAGTTATGGGCCGCCATCGCCTGTGGTTTCAAGCAAACCGGCGCGAGAACGTGCGCCTCGGCGCCCCTTAGGCGTTGTTTCATTCGTTGCAGGGCGGCTGAAGTCTGCTCCGATCGCATCTTCCGGGGTGGTGGATTTGGGTTGCGCTAGGCGTTGTTTCGTCTGAAGCCATGGCGTCGAACTCCGGGCAGGCTTGCATGAATCGCAGAAACTTCATCGTCGCTGGCGCGGTCTTCGCCGCAGCGCCCGCCTTCGCCGCCGGCTCGGGCGACCTCGTCATCCCCGCCTCGTCCACGGACAGCGAACTGCGAGGGCTTTCGCCAACCGGCGGCACGACCTATTGGGCGTCCGGTTCCAAGGGGTGGATCGTTCGCGGTCGTGGACAGCGTCAAGAGGCCTTTCGGATCCTCGGCGCCGAGGCGCTCGACTTCCGGGGGCTGCATGCGTTCAACGACCAGCATGTCCTGGCCATGAGCGCTGGGCCGGGTGAAGCCTCGCAGCTCTGGCGGACCGAGGATGGCGGCAAGACTTGGGGGCGGATCGCGGCCAACCTGGATCCGGACGGCTTCTGGGACTCGCTCACCTTTGTCGATGACAAGCGCGGCTACATCCTCGGGGACCCCACGCTAGGTCGGTTCACGGTGCTCTACACCGGTGACGCGGGCGAGACCTGGACCCGACTTGACCCCAAGGGCGTACCGCTCGCCGCGCCGAACGAGGGCGCTTTCGCCGCCAGCAATGGCTGCGTCGCTATCGGCTGGCGAGGACAGGTGGCGTTCTGCACGGGCGGCGCGGGCAAGGCCCGTGTCTACTTGTCGCGCGGCGGCGGCCCCTTCGTCGCCATGGAGACGCCGATCCTGGCGGATGCGCCGTCAAAAGGGGCCTTTGCCGTCACCTTCGCCAATGACGGGACGCTGTGGGTTTGCGGCGGCGACTACAAGAGCCCCCAAGGCCAAGGTGTGAACCTGGCCCGACGGGCGCCAGGGAGCACGAGGTTCGAGCCCGTCGCCGCGCCGCCGGGTTATCTGTCGGGAATTTCGGCCAGAGGCCGGACGGTGATGGCCACCGGCCTAGCGGGAACCATCGTCAGCCGCGATGGCGGCCCGTTCGAGCGGGTCTCGACGGCGCCGATGAACAGCGCGCGCCTCACCTCCAAGACGTCTGCCGTGCTCTGCGGACCAAAAGGCGCCATCGGCCTCTGGAAGGGGTAGGGTCCGACGGGAACCACCGTTCGTCGCCCGCGTTCATCCCCCATGCTCAAGCTCGCCGGCCTCCTTCTCGCGCTCATGATCCTGTTCGGGGTTCTCGGCTTCGTCGTGGACGTGGCGGGCGCGATCACCAAGGTCGCATTCTTCGTCTGTTTGATCGGGCTGGGCGTCTCGCTGGCGGTGAAGGCTCTGAAGAAGGCCTGATTCCTGCGCCTCCCCCGCCGTTCGCCGGGGAGGTCGGTTGAAAAGGGGGGGCTGGCTGGGGACAGCCTGATCCTACGCATTTACGCCGCGTTACGAATCCCCCTTTCCTTCCTCATCCTGTTCCCCTATATCCCCGCGTTCACGATGACATCGGCGGAGCGCTTACGCGCGTCCGTATTACGCCCCGAGGCGCGGTCAGCCGCCCTCCGACCAGCGCGAAGGGGCGCCCATCAGGCTTCCGGTCCCGGTCGCCCGAGAGGGGAATTCCAGCGTCCGCGGCTCTCCGACGAGGGGAGCGGCGAGGGTGGACGCAGCGGACATTCGAATTCACGCGCGGACTCTGTCCGCGCCGCAGGGAAACAACATGGCGCAATCCTTCACCGGCAAGAAGCGGATCCGGAAGTCGTTCGGCCGCATTCCCGAGGCTGTGCAGATGCCGAACCTCATCGAGGTTCAGCGCTCCTCCTACGAGCAGTTCCTTCAGCGCGAGACCCGTCCGGGCCTGCGTCGCGACGAGGGCGTCGAGGCGGTCTTCAAGTCGGTGTTCCCGATCAAGGACTTCAACGAGCGCGCCGTGCTCGAATACGTTTCGTACGAGTTCGAAGAGCCCAAGTACGACGTTGAAGAGTGCATTCAACGCGACATGACCTTCGCCGCGCCGCTGAAGGTCAAGCTGCGCCTGATCGTGTTCGAAACCGAAGAAGAAACCGGCGCCCGCTCGGTCAAGGACATCAAGGAGCAGGACGTCTACATGGGCGACATCCCGCTCATGACGGACAAGGGCACCTTCATCGTCAACGGCACCGAGCGCGTCATCGTCTCGCAGATGCACCGTTCGCCGGGCGTGTTCTTCGACCACGACAAGGGCAAGACCCACGCCTCGGGCAAGCTCTTGTTCGCCGCCCGCGTGATCCCGTACCGCGGCTCGTGGCTGGACTTCGAGTTCGACGCCAAGGACATCGTCTACGTCCGTATCGACCGTCGCCGTAAGCTGCCGGCCACGACCTTCCTCTATGCCCTGGGCATGGACGGCGAAGAGATCCTGACCACGTTCTACGACGTCGTTCCGTTCGAGAAGCGTTCGGGCGGTTGGGCCACCCCGTACAAGCCCGAGCGCTGGCGTGGCGTGAAGCCGGAGTTCCCGCTGGTCGACGCCGACACGGGCGAGGAAGTCGCTCCGGCCGGCACGAAGATCACGGCTCGCCAGGCCAAGAAGTTCGCCGACGGCGGTCTGAAGACCCTGCTGCTGGCGCCGGAAGCCCTGACGGGCCGCTATCTGGCTCGTGACGCCGTCAACATGGCGACCGGCGAGATCTATGCCGAAGCCGGCGACGAGCTGGACGTCACCTCGATCCAGGCCCTGGCCGATCAAGGCTTCGACACCATCGACGTGCTGGACATCGACCACGTCACGGTCGGCGCCTACATGCGTAACACCCTGCGCGTGGACAAGAACGCCATCCGCGAGGACGCGCTGTTCGACATCTATCGCGTCATGCGTCCGGGCGAGCCGCCGACGGTGGAAGCCGCCGAGGCCATGTTCAAGTCGCTGTTCTTCGACGCCGAGCGCTACGACCTGTCGTCGGTGGGCCGCGTGAAGATGAACATGCGCCTCGAGCAAGAGGTGTCGGACGAGGTCCGCATCCTGCGCAAGGAAGACGTCCTGGCCGTGCTGAAGGTCCTGGTGGGTCTGCGCGATGGTCGTGGCGAAATCGATGACATCGACAACCTGGGCAACCGTCGCGTCCGCTCGGTGGGCGAGCTGCTGGAAAACCAGTACCGCGTCGGCCTGCTGCGCATGGAGCGCGCGATCAAGGAACGCATGAGCTCGGTCGATATCGACACGGTCATGCCGCACGACCTGATCAACGCCAAGCCGGCGGCGGCCGCTGTGCGTGAATTCTTCGGCTCCTCGCAGCTGTCGCAGTTCATGGACCAAACGAACCCGCTGTCGGAAATCACCCACAAGCGTCGTCTCTCGGCGCTCGGCCCGGGCGGTCTCACCCGTGAGCGCGCTGGCTTTGAAGTCCGCGACGTTCACCCGACCCACTACGGCCGGATCTGCCCGATCGAAACGCCGGAAGGCCCGAACATCGGTCTGATCAACTCGCTGGCCACCCATGCCCGCGTCAACAAGTACGGCTTCATCGAGAGCCCTTACCGTCGCGTGAAGGACGGCAAGCCGCAGGACGAAGTCGTCTACATGTCGGCGATGGAGGAATCCAAGCACGTCATCGCCCAGTCGAACATCAAGGTCGACGGCGGCGAGATCGTCGAAGACCTGGTTCCGGGCCGCATCAACGGCGAACCGACCCTCCTGCAAAAGGAGACGGTGGACCTGATGGACGTGTCGCCGCGCCAGGTCGTGTCGGTGGCCGCCGCCCTGATCCCGTTCCTGGAAAACGACGACGCCAACCGCGCCCTGATGGGCTCGAACATGCAACGTCAGGCCGTGCCTCTGGTCAAGGCGGACGCGCCGTTCGTCGGCACCGGCATGGAAGAAGTTGTGGCCCGCGATTCCGGCGCGACCATTGCCGCCCGCCGCACCGGTGTGGTTGAGCAGGTCGATGCGACCCGTATCGTTGTCCGCGCTACCGAAGAGACCGATCCGACCAAGCCGGGCGTTGATATCTATCGCCTGTCGAAGTTCCAGCGCTCTAACCAGAACACCTGTATCAACCAGCGCCCGATCGTAAAGGTCGGCGATAAGGTGGCGGCTCATGACATCATCGCTGACGGTCCGTCGACCGATCTCGGTGATCTGGCTCTGGGGCGTAACGTGCTCGTGGCCTTCATGCCTTGGAATGGTTACAACTTCGAAGACTCGATCCTGATCTCTGAGCGTATCGTGCGTGATGACATCT
>NCDQ01000721.1 GCA_002280275.1 Caulobacter vibrioides
GCCGACCATATAATGGTCCTGCATATTGCCGCCGACTCCGGGCAAGGCATGGCGAACCGGAATCCCCGCCGCCGCCAGCACCGCAGGGTCGCCCATTCCCGACAGTTCGAGCAATTGCGGTGAATTGACCGCGCCGCCGCACAGGATCACCTCGCGCCGCGCCTTGGCGGTGATACTCTTGCCGTTCTGGGTATAGCGCACGCCCGTGGCGCGCATGCCCTCGAAGGTCACCGTCTCGGCCTGGGCGCGAATCTCCAGCGTCAGGTTCGATCGCCCCAGCGCCGGCCGCAGATAGGCCATCGCCGCCGACCAGCGCCGGCCGTTGTGCATGGTCATCTGGAAATAGCTGATGCCATCCTGCGACGCGCCGTTGATGTCGTCATTGAACGGCAGGCCCAGCTCGACGCCGCCCTCGATGCAGGCATCGCTGACAGGGTGGCGATCGCGCGGGTCGCTGACATGCAGCGGCCCATCACTGCCGTGCAGTTCGTCGCGCAACCGCTCGTTGTTCTCGGCGCGCCGGAAATAGGGCAGGCAATCGGCATAGCCCCAGCCGGTGCAGCCCAGCTGCGACCAGCCATCGAAATCGGCCGCCTGGCCGCGCACATACAACAGCCCGTTGATGCTCGACGAGCCGCCCAGCACCTTGCCGCGCGGCCAGACATGGGCGCGGTTGCCGCTGGTCGGATCGACTTCGGTATCGAACAGCCAGTTGACCTTGGGATCCTTCAACGTCGTCGCATAGCCGACGGGAATATGGATCATCGGGCTCGTATCCTTGCCGCCGGCTTCCAGCAGCAGCACGGAATATCGCCCGTCCTCGGTCAGCCGGTTGGCCAGCACGCACCCAAGCCTGCGAACTTGCTCAGGCCCGCCCGGCCACCGCGCTCAGGTGGCTCACATCGATGCCCAGCGTGCCGAATGCCGCCGGCCAGCGCCGGTCCAGCGCCGTATCGAAGAGCAGCGCCGCATCTCCCGGCGCTGTCTGCCAGCCATGCCGGGTCATCTCGCCCTCAAGTTGCCCGGCGCCCCAGCCGGTATAGCCCAGCGCCGCCAGCCACTTCGCCGGGCCCTTGCCGCCGGCAATGTCCTTCAGCACATCCAGCGTCGAGGTCAGCCCCCAGCTGTTGCCAACGGAAATGGTGCTCTGCCCGCTATAATCCGGGCTGTGCAGCACAAGCACGCCCCCGATGCGCCCGAGGCGCTCGCCTTCATGCAGGCGGTGGATGATCGCCTCGCGCGCATCCTCGCCCTCGGCGCCCGGCTCGGCATCGTCGCCGACCATGGCATGAGC
>NCDQ01000008.1 GCA_002280275.1 Caulobacter vibrioides
ATTCCGGACGCTATCAGGCGGGCGGCTCCGAAAGGGGCCGCCCGTTTTGCGTTTGATGGCCTTGGCGCCGGGCCGGTCGAGCCGTATATACGCATATTGACGGAGTGGTGTGATGGCCCAGACGACCAGCAAGACCTTCAGAAGCGGCAATAGCGAAGCCGTACGTCTGCCGCGCGATCTGGCGTTCGGCGCCGATGTCGAGCTGACCCTGATCCGATCCGGCGACGTTCTGACCATCTATCCGTCGAAGGGCTCGATCGTCGACCTTGTCGCGACCCTGAACCAAATGCCCCGTCCTGACAGCGTCGAGCGCCGGGACGAGGATCTGTTTCCCGAACGCCCCGGCCTCTGAGTGGCCTACGTCCTCGACACTAATGTCGCGATCCATTTGCGCGATGGCGACCCTGACGTCGCCACGCGGATCACGGCTTTGGAGGGCGCGATCCTGCTGTCGATCATCAGTCGGGTCGAACTGGAGGGCGGTGTCTATCGCGAGGCGACCCAGGCAGGTCTTCGGCGCAGCCGTCTGGATGCAATGCTGCAGGTGTTGCCCGTTCTCGACTTCGATGGGGCTGCGGCCGACGCCTATCGCCGGATTGTCGAGGCGGCGGGCTATTCTCGGCGCAAGGTCGTAGATCGCATGATCGCCGCTCAGGCGTTGGCCCATCGGGCGACGCTTGTGACGTTCAACGCCGACGACTTCAGAGATATTCCAGGCCTATCCTTGCTGGCCTGGTGACGCACGAGGCGTCACCCTCACGACCACGGCATCCGCCGGACCATTGCCGCCCCGGCACGCGGCCCATTTGAACTTCAGGTCCATGCAGACCCAGACCTCGGTCAGACGGCCTTGCTTGACCCGGACATTGAGGCCCTCGGCGCGCACGCCGCGATTGCGGGCGATGAAGGCCTGGCGGATCTCGCCGGCGGTCATGGTTCCGTCGGGACCGGGATCAAGGTCCGGCACGTTCAGGCGCTCGCGGATCTGGCGGGTTTTCTTGAAATAGGCCTCGGGGGTTTTCCAGTTGCAGGTCCCGTGCGCCTGCCACTCGTGCTGCAGCAGCCAGGGCGAGGGCGTCATGCAGAGATTGGCCCTCACCGTCTTGATGCTCATCGGCGGGCTTGATCGGCAATAGCGCGGATGCACCCGATCAGGGCCGTTGGGCCAGAGGCCGTGAACGGTGAAGCCGAAGCGGTTGGCCTCACACTGGATCGCCTTGTCGGATTCCGGGATACCGGCGCGGCAGGCCTCAGGTGACCAGTAGAGCGCCAGCAGATAGGCCGCGATCGGTACGTTGGGATGGATCTCGTCTGGCGGCGGGATCTCGGTCGGCGCGGGCTGCACGTTCGGCGGTATAGCGCAGGCCTTCAGGTCAGAGGCCTCTGCGGAGGCGGCCGTGAGGGCGAGTGCGGCGGCCAGGATAGCGGCGGGGGCGGTCTTCATCGGCGACTCCAGCGAACGCCTCGATAGGCCCGCGCCCTGCCGAAGCGTCAAGCTCGCGTTCAGCGCCGGGCATCTTTCCCAGTGAGGAGGCCGAAGAGTCGGCTTCCTTCAGCGTCACCCCGCGCAATTGCGAACGATTATCATTGCGAATGCATTGCAAGATCGCTAAGAACGCCTCGCAATTTCAAGAAGAGCGGTGTTGGCGCTCTCTGGGGACAATCAATATGCGTAATCCGAACTTCGCTGGCGTTGTAAGCCGGCCCCGCCGCGCCTTGGGCGTCGCCGCTGTCGCCGGGCTCGCGGGCCTTGGCCTGGCTCAGGCCGTCTCGGCGACCGAGCTGGACGCCGCTGCGCCAATCGCCACGGCGTCGACCGCCGACGGCACGGAAGTCTCCGGCGTCAAGATCGACGCCAAGCGGGTGGCCGACCCCTCGTCGAGCAAGTTCACCGCGCCGCTTCTGGACACTCCGCGGTCGGTGACGGTCATTCCCTCGAAGATCATCGAGCAGACCGCCGCCACCTCGCTCGCCGACATCCTGCGCACCTCGCCCGGCATCACGTTCGGCGCGGGTGAAGGCGGCCAGCCGCTGGCCGACCGACCTTTCATCCGGGGCCAGAGCTCGGGCAACAACGTGTTCGTCGATGGCGTCCGCGACACGGGCGGTCAGACCCGCGAGGTGTTTAACCTCGAGCAGGTCGAAGTCATCAAGGGGCCGGACTCGGTCTACAGCGGGCGCGGTTCAGGCGGCGGCAGCATCAACCTGTCGTCCAAGACGCCCAAGCTGGACAGCTTCGTGGCGGGGTCGGCCGCCGCCGGCACGGACAACCATTATCGCGTCACCGCCGACGGGAACTACGCCTTTGGCAAGAACGCCGCCTTCCGTCTGAACCTGATGGCGACCGGGGGCGATACCCCCGGACGCGACAGCGTGGACTTCAAGCGCTGGGGCTTGGCGCCGTCCCTGGCCTTCGGCATCGACACCCAAACCCAGGCCACGCTCAGCTATTATCACCTCGATAGCGATCAGGATCCGGACTACGGGATTCCGCTGGCGGCCAAGCGCACCTGGGGCGTGGCCGGCACGGACAGCCGCACGCGCCCGGCCGATGGCATCCTGGATGTCTCGCGCAGCGCCTATTACGGCCTGGATCGCGACTGGATGAAGACCAAGGCCGACATCGCCACGGTCGCCGTCCGTCACGAGATCAACGAGAACCTCGCCGTCCGCCAGGTGATCCGCTACGGCAAGACGCTGAACGACTATCTGGTCACCAACCCCGGCGACGGCGGCGCGGCCCAGTTCGTGGCCGGCGAGTGGTGGATGAAGCGCGGAACCAAGTCGCGCTGGAACGAGACCGAGACCACCGCCTTCGTCACCGACCTGACGGGCAAGTTCGAGCTGGCCGGCCTGAAGAACCGCTTCAACCTCGGCCTGGAGCTGTCACGCGAGGTCAACGAAAACGCGACCTACGTGATCTTCA
This sequence comes from Caulobacter vibrioides, assembly GCA_002280275.1. GTDB lineage: Bacteria > Pseudomonadota > Alphaproteobacteria > Caulobacterales > Caulobacteraceae > Caulobacter > Caulobacter vibrioides_A. Next base: position 2,927 of record NCDQ01000008.1, read on the forward strand.
CCACCGCCGGCTCGGCCTGCCCCGCGGGCTTTACCGGCGCGGGCGCGGGCGACTGCACGCGGCTTTACGCCCCCAATCCGGGCGACGCCTGGACGGGCGTGATCAATCGCGGCCCCGCCTCGCAGTCCAAGACCCGCAGCGGTTCGATCTATGCGTTCGATACGATCGACCTGACGCAGAAGCTGCTGCTGAACCTGGGCGTCCGCTACGACGACTATTCCACGCAAGGCTTCAACGCGACGGCGACCTCCGCCAATGGCGTGGTCACCGGCGTGACCTACGCCAACCTGGCCAAGGCCAGCTGGGACTTCGTCAACTATCAGATCGGGCTGAACTACAAGCCGACGCCGTCGAGCAGCCTCTACGTCTCCTACGCGACGGCCTCGACCCCGCCCACCATCGCCGCCGGCGACCAGAACACCGCCGCGACGCCGGCCCAGGCGCTTCTGGATCCTGAAGACACCACCAGCCTCGAAGCCGGGGCCAAGTGGAACGTGTTCGGCGACAAGCTGGCGCTGTCGGGCGCGGTCTTCCGCACCGAGCGCAAGAACGCCGTGATCGCCGTCAGCGCGACCCAGACCGAACAGGCGGGCGAGGTTCGGGTGCAAGGCGTCGAGCTGGGTGTCTCCGGGTCGGTCACCCGCGCCTGGCAGGTCTTCGGCGGCTATACCTACATGGACAGCGAGCTGGTCCGAGGTCCCTACACCAGCGTCAACATCGGGGATCCGCTGGCCAATACGCCCAAGCACACTGTCAGCCTCTTCTCGACCTACCGGGTGACGCCGCAGCTGTCGGTGGGCGGCGGCGCGTACTACGTCTCCAAGAGCTTTGGCGGCAATCAGGGCGGCGCCGGCGGCGGAACCAACAAGGTCTTCGCCCCGTCCTACACCCGCTACGACGCCTTTGCGTCCTGGTCGCTGAGCAAGGCGGTCGCCCTGCAGCTCAACGTTCAGAACCTGACGGACGAGCGCTACATCCTGCGCACCAACGGCGTCCACCACGCCGACCCGGCGCCCAGCCGTCAGGCGACCTTGACCGTCAACGTGAAGTACTGACCTCCCCTCGAAGGACTTCACGCCAGCGCCCCGTCCGGCTTTCGTCGGTCGGGGCGTTTTCCTTTTAGAGCCGGCGATGATCTGATCCGGATCAAGGGCGTGATCGGCATCGCCATCTAGGAATGGCTCGCAAATAGGACACCCGTCATGATGCTGCAGATCCCCGAGGTGCTGACCAAGGCGCAGGTGGCCGAGTGCCGCGCGATCCTCGACGCGGGGTCCTGGGTCGACGGCAACGTCACCTCAGGCTTCCAGGCCGCCATGGCCAAGAACAACGAACAGTTGCCGCAGGACAGCACTGAGGCCCGCCAGGTCGGAGCGATCATCGTCCAGGCGCTGGAGGCCAACCCGCTGTTCGTCTCGGCCGCCTTGCCCCAGACCATCCTGTCGCCGATGTTCAATCGCTATGGCGAAGGCATGGGTTTCCGAGACCACGTCGACAACGCCATCCGCCGCGATCCCGTGACGGGCCAGCGGCTGCGCACCGACCTGTCCTGTACGCTCTTCCTGGCCGAGCCTGAGGACTATGACGGCGGCGAATTGGTGGTGAACGACCTCTATGGCGACCATGTCGTCAAGCTGGCCGCGGGGGACGCCATCCTCTACCCCAGCACCAGCCTGCATCATGTCACGACCGTGACGCGTGGGCGACGCACGGCCAGCTTCTTCTGGATCCAGAGCCTGATCCGCGACGACGCCAAGCGGTCCCTGCTGCTGGACATGGACGTCGCCATCCAGCGCCTGTCGCGCAAGGTGGAACGGGACGATGAAGCGATCCTCTCGCTCACCGGCGTCTATCACAACCTGTTGCGGCAATGGGCCGAGGTCTGAGCCCGGACGACCCGTTACGTTCGGCGAACATTGCTACGCCGCGCGAACTATAAGTTTACGGTTGCGCCCCAACATCCGCCCAACTTTTTTGGAGATCGGATGTCCAAGGCGTCGAACCCCGTGCCCGCTCCTGCGCCGTCCTTTGGCGGGGTCGAGGCCGCACGCTGGTTTTTCGACAACGCCAGCGACCTTTTTACCGTGGTGTCCTCCGACGGCAGGTTCATCAGCGTTAATGAGGCCTGGTCGCAGCTAACCGGCTGGGCGCAGGACGAACTTGTGGGTCAGCCCACGATCAAGTTCGTTCACCCCGACAGCCAGGCCGAGCTGATCGACACCGGCCGGCGGCTTCGTCAGACGGGTTCGGCGATCAATGAACTGAAAATCCGCTGCAAGGACGGCCGCTGGATCTGGCTGCAGGGCCGCTCACGCCTGGGGCCCAATGGCGAATTGGTCGGCGTGATGCACGACATTTCGGCTGAGGTGGAGGCGCGCCAGGAACTGGAAGCAGCCCGACGAACCCAAGCCTTGCTCGCCGAGGAAGCCGGCATCGGCGTGTGGAGTTACGAGCCCGAAACCGAGCGGATCGACTGGGCCCCTGACGCGCTGGCTCTTATGGGCATATCCCCCGAAGACGTCTCCACCGCCGATCTGTTCCTGGCCCGTCTGCCTGAAGATCAGCGCGCAACGGTCCAGGCCGCTTTCGCGCGCGCTGTTCGCACCGGCGAAGGCGGTTCGCTGGAGTATCGCCTCCGAGCCAACGACGGTCGCTGGTTCACCTTGCGCGCCACCTACCGGGCCGAGGCCAGACCCGGATTGCTGTTCGCGTTGAAGGGCGTTTCCCAGAACATCACCGACGTGGCCCGCAGCCGCGACAAGGCGATCTGGAGCGAGCGTCGCGCCCGTCGTCTGGTCGAGGACGCTCCCTTCGCTGTGGCGGTCTATGATCTGGACATGCGGTTGCGGATGGTCAGCCCGCGGTTCCTGGAGCTCTTCCGGTCGACCGAGGATCAGGTCATCGGCAAGACTCTGACCGAACTCACCCATGGCGGACGGCGTCGATTCGTGGCCCGCGTGACTCGGGCGCTCTCAGGCGAAGTCGTGACCCGGCGGGAAGACCGCCTCTGTGACGCGGACGGCGTTGAGCGCGCGTTCCGCTGGGAGGCCCGGCCCTGGCGCGACGTCGCTGGCGAGATTGTCGGCGTTATCACCTACATGGACGAGATCACCGCCCTCACCGAGGCGCGGCGCGAAGCCCGCAGCAACGCGCGGCGGCTAAAGGTGGCCCTGGGGGCCGCCCGGGCCGGGGTCTACGAGATCGACCACGAACGACGGACCTTCTGGGGGTCACCGGAGTTCCACCGCATGATGGGGCGGCGCATCGAGTATCAGGACGTCTGTGATGCGGTCTGGCCGATGGTGCATCCTCATGACCGGGCTCAGGTCTACGAGTCCGCTGCGGCCTGGCGGCGCGAGACGCGCCGGGAACCTCAACACTACGAGGTGCGTCTGCTCTCGCCCGAAGGCGAGGCCCGCTGGGTGCGGATTTTCCATGAGGTCCATCGCGATGGGCAGGGCAAGGCGCGCAAGGCGGTGGGCCTGATCCTCGACATAGACGAGAAGAAAAAGGCCGAGCTGGCCCTGATCGCGGCCGAACGCGCCGCCCAGGCCGCCAACGACGCCAAGGCCCAGTTCCTGGCCAATATGAGCCACGAGATCCGTACGCCCATGAACGGGGTGCTGGGTGTGTTGCATGTCCTGAAGCGCGAACTGCCGCCCGGAGACAGCGCCGATCTCCTGAGCGAAGCGCTGGCTGCGGGCCAAATGCTCTCGACCCTGCTCGATGACGTCATCGACATTTCGCGGATCGAAGCCGGCCGCCTTGACCTCGACCGCGAGCCGGTCGACCCGCGCGAGTTAGCGCGCGGCGTAGCCCGGCTCCTGGCCGCCCAAGCCTCGCACAAGGGACTACGTCTGGAGCTGGACCTGCCAGAAGACCTGGGGTGGATCCACACCGATCCCACCCGGGTCCGGCAAGCATTGTTCAACCTGGTCGGCAACGCGGTGAAATTCACCTTGAAAGGCTCGGTAATCGTGCGCGCCCGGCGCCGGATCACCGACGATGAGCCGCAATTGGTGTTCGACGTCATCGACACCGGAGTGGGCGTGCCTCTTGAGGCGCAAGGCCGGCTATTCGAGCGCTTCCAGCAGGCTGATGCGGGTACGACCCGCCGGTTTGGAGGGTCGGGCCTGGGGCTGGCGATCACGCGCAAGCTGGCCCACATGCTCGGCGGCGAGGTCGCCTTCAGCTCGACTCCGGGCGAAGGCTCGACGTTCTCGTTGAGCATCGCCGCGCCGCCCGCCGACCCGCCGAGCGCCCAGGTCAACGAGACCTCCGCGTTGCTGACTGACCTGAAAATCCTGGTGGTCGAAGACAATCGCACGAACCAACTGGTCGCCCGCCGGATTCTTGAGCAGCTGGGCGCGGCCGTCAGCGTGGCGGATGACGGCGCCGCCGGCGTCGCGGCGGCGGCCGGTGGCGGCTTCGACCTGATCCTGATGGACGTGCAGATGCCCGGCATGGACGGCCTGGAGGCCTCCCGGCGGATCCGCGCCCTGGCTGGCCGCGCTGGGCGTGCGCCGATCATCGCCTTGACCGCCAATGTCATGGCCCATCAGCGCGCGGCCTATCGGGCCGCCGGTATGGACGGGGTCGTCGCCAAACCCATCTCGCCCACGGCGTTGGTGACCGAGATCGTTCGTCTGTCGAGCAGAGAGCCGGACAACCGCTGCGCGGTCGCCTAACCCCGTTCCCCCAAACCCTGAACCACGCTAAGCAGGGCCAAAACAGGGGGAACCAGATGGCTGACGAAGGTCAGGAACGCGCGTCGATGCGCACGGTGGTCGCGGCCTCGTCGGCCGGCACGGCGTTCGAGTGGTACGACTTCTTCATCTTCGGGAGCCTGGCCCAGGTGATCTCGAAGACCTTCTTCGCCGGGTTGAACGAGACCGCCGGCTATATCGCCGCCCTCGCGCTGTTCGGTGTCGGGTTTGCGTTCCGGCCGCTGGGCGCCCTGGTGTTTGGCAAGATCGGCGACCAAGCCGGCCGCAAGGGCGCGTTCCTGGCCACGGTTCTGCTGATGGGCGGCGCCACCTTCGCCATCGCCTTCCTCCCCACCTACGAGCAGGCGGGGATCATTGCGCCGATCCTGCTGATCATCATGCGCTGCCTGCAGGGCTTCGCCCTGGGCGGCGAGTACGGCGGGGCGGCCATCTATGTCGCCGAGCACTCGCCGGCCAACAAGCGCGGCTGGTCGACCTCGTGGGTGCAGACCTCGGCCGCGTTCGGCCTGTTCGGCGCCCTGCTGGTCATCCTCGCCACGCGGTGGGTTCTGGGCAAGTACGTCGGTCCCGACGCTTTCGACGCCTGGGGCTGGCGGATCCCGTTCGCCGTCTCGATCGGCCTTTTGGGGGTCTCGGTCTGGATGCGCCTGAAACTGACCGAAAGCCCGACCTTCGAAGCCATGAAGGCCGAAGGCCAAGCCTCCAAGGCGCCTTACGCCGAGGCCTTCGGCCAATGGAGCAACCTCAAGCTGGTGATCCTGGCCTTCGTGTCGATGATGTGCGCCCAGGGCGCGGTCTGGTACACGAGCTTCTTCTACGTCCAGACCTTCATGGAGAAGTTCCTGAAGGTCGACCCGGTGACGATCAACGAACTGATGATGATCGCCACAGCGATCAGCGCCATCTTCTACGTCGTGTTCGGCTGGCTATCAGACAAGGTGGGCCGCAAGCCGGTGATGCTGGGCGGCATGACCCTGGCTTTGCTGTTCTACTTCCCCGGGTTCCACCTTCTGGAGAAGGCCGCCAATCCGGCCCTCGCCGAAGCCAGCGCCAAGGCGCCCGTCGTGGTGTTCGCCGATCCCAAGGACTGTTCGTTGCAGTTCGATCCGGTGGGCAAGACCGCGTTCGTGACCTCGTGTGACATCATCAAGAGCACGCTGGCCAACGCCGGCGTATCCTACACCAATGAAGCGGCGCCGGCGGGCGCTGTCGCAGTCATGCGCATCGGCGGCGCCGAAGTCGTCTCCAAGAGCGCCGCAGGTCTTGGCAAGGATGAGGTCAAGGCCACGAAGGCCGAGGTTGAAACCCGGATCAAGACCGCCCTGGCCCAGGCTGGCTATCCGACCAAGGCTGATCCGGCGCGAATGAACGTGCCGATGATCCTGGGCGTGCTCTTCGTGTTCGTGATCGCCGCCACGGCCCTGTTCGGACCGCTGGCCGCGTGCCTAGTCGAGCTGTTTCCGACCCGTGTGCGCTACACGGCGCTGTCGCTGCCCTATCACATCGGCACGGGCTGGGTCGGCGGCTTCGTGCCGTTCTTCGCCTTCGCCATCGTGGCGGCGGTCGGCAACATCTATGCGGGCCTTTGGTACCCGGTGGCCTTCACGCTGCTCAGCGTGCTGACCACCGCCTTCCTGCTGCCCGAGACCAGGGAGCGGCCGCTGAACTAACCCGGTTGGGTCAGGTCGCGACGGGGAGCACCTCGACCGCGACCTCGGCCTGGGTGAGGGCGTGCACGAGGGCCGGATCCACCGGATGGGTGATCAGCCGGACGATCTGGCGGCCCTCGCGAGCCAGCTGGATCAGATGGTCGGCGTCGGCCGTCGCGGCGTCGAGGCGCTCGGCGTCGCGGCGGGCCATCTTAACCACCTCGGGCTCGACGTCGCCGTCCAGCACCAGAACGTCGGCCGAGCCCAGCGCGCGGAGCGCACGGAGGGTCAACAGGTCTGAAGGACCCTTGCCGGCGATGAAGCGCATGACGCCCTTGCGCGCGCCTCCCTTGGCCAAGGCCTCGCGGAACAATTGGCCGGCCCGGTCCATGTCGCCCGCCCGAGCAGCGACGGCCGCCTCGCCCATCACCGCGTCGCGCAGGAACGCGCGGCGCTCATGCAAGGCGGGCAAGGTCTTGCGAACCTCGCTTTGGAACTTGGCCAGCAAGGCCGCGACCCGGCCCGCGCCCTCGGGCACCTGGGCCTCGATATCGTTGCGAAGCATGGTGGCCAGAACCGGCGCTCCGCCGCCTGTCCCCACGGCCGCCACCACCTGTCCTCGGTCGATCACCGCCGGGGTGTTGAAGTCGCAGAGCTCAGGCCGATCCACCACATTGACCAGGACCCGCGCCGCCCGGGCCGCTCCGGCGGCGGCCTGGACGAACACCTCGTCAGAACTGGCGATGAAGGCGAAGGCCGCGCCGCTATAGGATCCGGGCAGATAGGCCGCATGGCCATCCAGGCGGACCAGCGTCGCGGGCGAGCCGTCGAACAACCGCGCCTTGGCCTCGGCGGCTTCGCCGGAGCCGGCGATCACCACCTTGCGGCCGGCCAGGGGGAAGAAGGCGGGGAACGAGTCCAACACGAAACCTCGAGGCTTATTGCGAACGGCAGTCGTCATAGGGGCCGCCAGGGAAGCCCGTCAGCATGGCGTCGTCGCCCTTGCTCCAGATCTCTGCCTGACCCGCCGTGTAGCGCGCGCCGGAGGCGGATCGCGCCAGCTTGAGGGTCTTGGTCACGCCGCCGGCGGAGACGACGACCCGCTTTCCGTTCAGGGCGTAGGCGGCGGTGAAACGCTTGCCCGCCTTGCAGCTGTAGCGGATGGGCGCGTCGGTCGAGTCCATCGGCGCGACCGTGGCGCAGCCCGCGAGCGTCGCCGATACGATGGCGACGACAATGACGATATGACGCATGACGCGAACTCCCTGGGTGACCGCAAGCATAGCCCGTTTCGCGCCCGGCGCCCCGTCATCCCGCCCCGAGGCCGACGATTTTCGTCAGAAGGACGTTCGTTGGTCCAGCGGTTGAAAATCCTTCTGGCCAAGCCATGTGTGAACAGTGTTAGGTTTCGCAAGGGGCGCGATGCGTCCCGTCTTTCGTTGGGAGGCGAAGACGCATGGCCATGACCCTGGACATCAACGGCAAGCCAGTCTCGGTGCAAGCCGCGCCCGAGACGCCTCTGCTGTGGGTGCTGCGCGATGAGCTCGGCATGACGGGAACCAAGTTCGGCTGCGGCGTCGCCCAGTGCGGCGCCTGCACGGTGCACTTGGACGGGCAACCGATCCGGTCCTGCGTTACGCCCATCGAAGCCGTCGGCGCCGCCAAGATCACGACGATCGAGGGCCTGGGCGGTCAGCATCCGGTCCAGCAGGCCTGGGTGCGCCACGACGTTCCCCAATGCGGATACTGCCAATCGGGCCAGGTGATGTCGGCCTGCGCGCTGCTGGCCCAGAAGCCCAAGCCCACGGACCAGGACATCGACGAGGCGATGGCGGGCAATATCTGTCGCTGCGGCGCCTACCAACGCATCCGCGCCGCGATCAAGGACGCCGCTGATTTCGGTCCGCCCACGGGTGAAGCGCACGCCGATATCGATGAAGCCATCGTCGCCGCCTCAGGCGCGACGCACCGGGGAGCCGGCCGATGAACGCTCCAGTCGATCCCAAGGGCCTGAACGCCGTTCAGCCCAGCCGCCGCGATGTCGTGGTCGCCTCCACGATCGTGGGAGGCGCGCTCCTGGTCGGGTGTTCTCCCGCCGACCTGATGAGCGCCGGCTCGAAGGTCGAGGTCGGCGCCTTTGGCCCCTTCATCAAGATCGCGCCCGATGGCGTGGTCACGGTGATCTCCAAGCACATCGAATTTGGTCAGGGCAACCATGCGGGCCTGGCGGCCATCGTCGCCGAGGAGCTGGACGCTGACTGGAGCAAGGTGAAGGTCGAACAGGCGCCCGCCAACGCCAAGCTCTACGCCAACGGAAACATGGGCGCGCAGCTGACCGGCGGCTCGTCGGCGATTTCCAACTCGTGGGACCAGCTCCGCAAGGCGGGCGCCGGCGCGCGGGCGATGTTCGTGCAGGCCGCCGCCAACCGTTGGAACGTCCCGGTCGGCGAGATCACGCTGAAGGACAGCGTGCTGGCCCATAGCTCGGGCAAGACCGCCACCTTTGGCGAGCTGCTGAACGACGCGGCCAAGGTCAACCCGCCGACCGACCCCAAGCTGAAGGATCCCAAGGCGTTTACGCTCATCGGCTCCGACCGCGTGCGCCGTAAGGACTCGCAAGCCAAGAGCGACGGTACGGCGCGCTAGACTCAGGACGTCCGCCTGCCCGACATGCTGACCGCGATGGTCGCCCACGCCCCCCGGTTTGGCGGCAAGGTTAAGAGCTTCGACGCGGGCGAGGCCAAGAAGGTCGCCGGCGTCGTGGACGTCTTCGAGATTCCGACCGGCGTGGCCGTCGTCGCCCAGAACACCTATGCCGCCCGTATGGGCCGCGAGGCCCTGAAGGTCGAGTGGGACGAAGAAAAAGCCGAAAAGCGCGGCAGCCCGGCGATCATCCAAGGCTATCGCGACGTGCTGTCCGGCAAAGACGCCTCGGTCAAATGGGAGCCCTTCGACCAGCGCGGCGACGCTGCGGCGCTGGAGACAGCCAAGGGCGCCGACGTGGTCGAGCTGAGCTACGAGTTCCCGTATCTCGCCCACGCGACCATGGAGCCGATGAACTGCGTCGCGGCTGTCGACGGCAACAAGGTCAAGCTGACCTTCGGCTCGCAAGGTCCGACGCTGGACCAGTTGAATGTGGCCAAGGTCGTCGGTTGTCTGCCGGGCTCGGTGGAGATCGAAACCCTGTTCGCCGGCGGCTCGTTCGGTCGCCGCGCCACCTTCCAGTCGGACTACGCCGTCGAGTGCGTCCACATCGCCAAGAAGGTCGGCAAGGGCCGTCCCGTGAAGCTGGTCTGGACGCGCGAAGACGACATGCAGTCGGGGTACTTCCGACCGATCGTGCTGCACGCGCTGAAGGTGAAGCTGGACAAGGACGGTCTGCCGGCGGCCTGGCGCCACCGCATCGTCACCCAGTCGATCATGAAGGGCGCGCCCATGCCGATGGGAAAGGGTCCCGACTCCTCAGCGTTCGAGGGCATCAACGACTCGCCCTATCTGAAGGCGACGCCCGTGGTCGACGCCCAGGTGGCGTTCCCCGACGTCGGCGTGCCGGTGCTGTGGTGGCGTTCGGTGGGCGCGACCCACACCGCCTTCGTGATGGAGCACACCATCGACCAGCTGGCCGCCAAGGCCGGCAAGGACCCGGTGGCGTATCGCCAGGCGCTCTACACCAAGGCGGGCGCCGATCGTCACCTGGCGGTCCTGAACCTGGCGATGGAGAAGGCTGGCCTCAAGGCGACGGCGGGCTGGACGCGCGGCGTTGCGGTCCACGAGAGCTTCGGCTCCGTTGTGGCCCAGGTGGCCGAGGTCAAGCTCGAGAACGGCGTTCCGCGCGTGGGCCGCGTGGTGACCGCGATCGACTGCGGCGTGGCGATTTCGCCCGACCAGATCGCGGCGCAGATGGAAGGCGGCACGTGCTATGGCCTGTCGGCCGCCCTGTTCGGCGAGGTGACGTTGACGGACGGCAAGGTCGATCAGACCAACTTCGACGGATACCGCGTGCTTCGGATCAACGAGGCGCCGGCGGTCGAGACCCATATCGTGCCGTCGGGCAATCGGCCCAGCGGCGTGGGCGAACCGGGCACGCCGGTGATCGCGCCGGCCGTGGCCAACGCCATTTTCGCTCTGAACAAGACCGCGACCTCGCGCTTGCCGTTGGTGAGCGCGCAAGCCTGATCGACCACCGCCGGTAAATACACGCTGGACGGGAAGAAATTCCCCGATCATCCTGTCGGTATGGGTGAGCTTAACCGTATCGCGTTTGACGAGCCGGCCTTGAACCGGCGGGAGGCCTCGTGGCTGACCGCTGTGACTCTCCGACTTCCGGAGATCTCGCAATGCGTCGGCGCCTTTCCCGGGACAGGGATGACAGGCGTGGTTCGGGTCTGCGACGCGAAAGCTCGCCGTGGGGCGCGCCCGTGAAATCGTGTTCGGATCCTGATCCCGACGCCCTGGGCGAGGAGGAAGACGTCGCCTTGTTCCTCCAAGCCCTCGCCAAGGTGGGCGTTGATTATCGTCGGGTGCTCAGTCTGCTCATTCCCCGTTTGGCGGCGCTTGAGGAGCGAGGCGACACCGCCGGCGCCTTGAGGCTGATCCGAGAGCTTCAAGCGATCGTCACGTCCCCGGAAAAGTCGGAACACTGAACACTGCGGGGCAGGCCTGTCTTTTCCACGAAGTCGCCTTAGCGGTTCGTCTCAACCCGTGCGAGGTCGCCGGGTCGATCCACATCGAGATGAACGCCGGGGTCCTCGACCGGAACGCGGATCAGTCGCTCGCCGGCTTGGTCGATGATCGCCCTTGCGCCTTCGTCGCCGGACAGCGCGACCAAGGCCGGCATCCATTTTGCGCCGAACAGAACCGGATGGCCCCGGCGTCCCAGATGGGTGGGCGCGACGATGTCGCTCGGATCGGCGAGCATCCTGGCCAGATGTCTTGGCGTCGCCGGATCGATCCTGGGCATGTCGCCGAGAAAGACGAAGACACCGGCCGTGTCGACCGGAACGCTGCGCGCCGCCGTCGCCAGCGAAACGCCCATGCCCGCCGAGGGATCATCGACCGCCACGAGCACCAGGCGGTCGGTCGCCGCCAGACGTGTCGCGGTCGCTTCAACCGCCTTGCGAACCGCCGGGTCAGGGCCCACCGCCACGAAGACCCGGCGCGCTGGCGACAGAAATGCGGTCAGCAGAGCGCCGGCCACCAGGGGCCCGCCATCCAAGGATGCGGTCAGCTTGCCGCCGCCGAAACGAACGCCGCGACCCGCCGCCAGGACGATGGCGTCGAGGTTGCTCGTAACTCTTTGCGTCATCGGTCGCAGCGCCTATTCTAATCTTCCGACATGACGCCTTACGACGACAGTCCCGCGCAAGCGGTCTCGACCGCTTCCCGAACGCCCGGACCGTCCCTGATTGACGGCTTTGGGCGCGCGGTCACCTATTTGCGCGTCTCTGTCACCGATCGCTGCGACTTGCGCTGTGTCTACTGCATGGCCGAGCACATGACGTTCCTGCCCAAAGCGCAGGTGCTGACGCTCGAGGAGCTGGATCGCCTGGCCTCGGCCTTTGTCGGCCTGGGCGTGCGCAAGCTGCGCCTGACCGGCGGCGAGCCGCTGGTGCGCAAGGGTTTCATGGCGTTGGTGGCCAGCCTGTCGCGGCATCTGCGCTCCGGCGCCCTGGATGAGCTGACCCTGACCACTAATGGGTCGCAGCTCGAACGCTACGCTGCGGATCTGGCGGGCCACGGCGTTCGGCGGGTCAACGTCTCGCTCGACACGCTGAAGCCGGACCTGTTCCGCGCCCTGACCCGGGGCGGCGACGTCGCGCGCGTCATCGCCGGGATCGACGCCGCCCAGGCGGAAGGGATGGCGGTCAAGATCAACACCGTCGCGCTCAGGCATGACAACGCCGATGAAATCCCCGCACTGATCCAGTGGGCGCACGCACGCGGCTGCGACATCACCCTGATCGAGACCATGCCCTTGGGCGAGGTCGACCACGATCGCACGGACCAGTTCCTCTCTCTCAAGGACGTCCGCCAGGACCTTTCGGCGTTCTGGACTCTGAAAGACATTCCGGATGCGACAGGCGGCCCCGCCCGCTACGTCCGCGTGGCCGAGACCGGCGGCCGGCTGGGCTTGATCACCCCGCTCAGCAACCACTTCTGCGACACGTGCAACCGCGTACGCCTGACGTGCACAGGCACGCTGCACACCTGCCTGGGTCGCGACGACGCCAGCGACCTGCGCGCAGTGATCCGCAGCGGGGCCAATGACGCGGAGCTGATCGACGCGATCTTCGCAGCGATCAGCTCCAAGCCCAAGGGCCACGACTTTCAGATCGCCGCCTCACGTCCCGCCGTGGCCCGCCACATGTCGACGACCGGGGGCTGAAGGATGGCGCGGGTTCTCCTGTTTGGACGCCTGGCCGACCAGGCCGGCTGGCGCGAGCGCGAGGTCGAGGCCCTGGACCTTTCGACCCTGCGCGCCAGCATCGCCCGGACGGATCCGGACCTCGCCGGGGCGCTTGTCGCGCCCGGCGTGCAAGTCGCGGTGGACAAGGCCATCGTCCGAGGCGAGGCGGCGCTGTCGCCCGCCAGCGAGGTGGCCTTCCTGCCACCGATGAGCGGCGGATGATCGTCACCCTGACCGACCAGCCCTTCGAGCCCGGCGCGCTGGTCACCGCCTTCTGCGCGGATCGCGAAGAGACCGGGGCCGTAGCGACCTTCGTCGGGCTCGCACGGGCTGAAAGGGGCGCGGCCAGCGCCTTGGAGCTCGAGGCCTATCCGGGCTTCACCGACGCCGCGATCGCGGAGATCGCGCACGGCGCCGTAACGCGGTTCACCCTGCAGGACGTCCACATCGTGCATCGCGTCGGCCGCATCACGCCGGGCGAGGCGATTGTCTTCGTGGCGACGGCCGCCGCCCATCGCCGTGAGGCCTTCGAGGCTTGCGACTACCTGATGGACTATCTGAAGAGCCGCGCCCCTTTCTGGAAGAAGGAGCATGGGCCCGAGGGTCCGCGCTGGATCGAACCCACCGCGCGCGATAGGACCGACGCCGAACGCTGGGATAAGGAGGCCTGAATGTCCGAAGCGCCAAAGCCCGGCGGCGGGATCAAGCCCGACCTGCCCTTCACCCCCGTTCGCGTCGCTGTGCTGACGATTTCCGACACCCGCGACGAGGCTACCGACACCTCCGGCCAGATCCTGGTCGAGCGCGTCAGGACCGCCGGCCATGACCTGGGCGGCCGCGTGGTCGTGCGTGACGATATTGACCAGATCCGGGCTCAGGTTCGCTCTTGGATCGACAGCAAGACGGTCGATGCGATCGTCACCACAGGCGGGACGGGCCTGACCGGCCGTGACGTCACCGTCGAGGCGCTCGAGCCCTTGTTCGACAAGAAGATCGACGGCTTTTCGGTCATCTTCCATCTGGTCAGCTACGCCACGGTGGGCCTTTCGACCCTGCAATCGCGAGCGACGGCGGGCCTGATCGACGGCGTCTTCGTCTTCTGCCTGCCCGGCAGCAACGGTGCGGTGAAGGATGGCTGGGACAGGGTCATCTCCGCCCAGTTGGACAGCCGCCACAAGCCCTGCAACATGGTGGAACTGATGCCGAGGCTTCTGGAACGTTGAGCAAGCTCACCCATATCGACGACCAGGGGCGCGCGCGCATGGTCGATGTCTCGGAGAAGCCGGCCACCGTTCGCGAGGCCGTGGCGACGGGTTTTGTGCGCATGAGTCCCGAAACCCTCGCGCTCGCCACCTCAGGCTCCGGCCGCAAGGGCGACGTTCGCGCGGTGGCCGAACTGGCGGGTGTGATGGCGGCTAAGAAGACCTCGGATCTGATCCCGCTTTGCCATCCCTTGGCCCTGTCGAAGGTCGAGGTGGCCGTGGAACCGGTCGAAGGCGGGCTGGCCGTGGCGGCTCGGGTCAAGACGACCGGGCCCACCGGCGTCGAGATGGAGGCCCTCACGGCCGCCTCAGTGGCCTGCCTGACCATCTACGACATGCTCAAGGCCGCTGAAAAAGGCATGGTCATCGAGGCCGTCCGCCTTCTGGAAAAGTCCGGCGGCAAGTCCGGAGACTGGAAGGCGGACTAACCCTACCGAGCGACGCTGGCCCGAGCCCGCTTGAGTCCTGGGCGCGCCGCCGGGGCGCTGGCTTCGTTCTGCTCCAGCGCGGCCAGAAGGTCCGTCTTCAGCGCGTTGAGCTTTCGCGTGTCCGTGACCTTGCCCCCCTCGGCCGTCTGAACATAGAAGGCGTCGACCGCCCGCTCGCCATAGCCGTCGATATGCGCTGATTGGATGGACAAGGCGCTGTCGGCCAGGGTCTTGGCCAGGGCGTGCAACAGACCGGGACGATCGCGTCCAGAGGCCTCGACCACTGTGGCGTCGTTGGAGGCGTCATTGTCGATCGTTACCGACGGGGCGATCGCGAAGGCCGCCGCGCGCGAGAGCTCCGAGCCACGGCGAGGTTCGACGGCCAGCGCGTCCCCCTTCCCGGCCGCCTCCAGGGCGTCAGCCAGCCGACGCAGAGCGCGAGGATTTTCGCAACCGAACGGCGCGCCCATCACGTCCTGGACGTAGAAGACATCCAGCGCCTGGCCCTGGCGGGAGGTGAACACGCGGGCCCCGACCACGTTGCCGCCAAGCGACGAGATCGCGAGAGCAAGATCGGCGAACAAACCGCGTCGGTCCTTGGCGGCGACGACCACCTCGGCCGCGTTGCTGCCCGGGCGGACCTGACCTTCAGCGGCCGCGCCGCCCTGTATCGCCGCGCGACGCGCCAGCTCCGCGTGATGGAAGAGATCGTCCTGCGAGAAGGCGCTGAAATAGGCGTTCTCCATCGCCGCCACCCAGCCTTTGGCGGCGGGGTCGGTCTCGAGCAATGCAGCGCGCGCGGCCTCGGCCGTGTTTTCTTGATGGCGCTGCACATTGGCGGCGGCGTCGCTGCCGCGCCCGCCTCGGAACACCGCCTCGGTGGCGTTGTAGAGCTCGCGCAGCAACTGGCCCTTCCAGCCGTTCCAGACCCCGGGTCCCACGGCGCGGATGTCGGCCACGGTGATGACCAAAAGCAGGCGCAGCCGCTCGGGGTTCTCGACGATCCGCGCGAAGGCGGCGACGGTGCCGGGGTCGGAAACGTCGCGCTTCTGGGCGAAGTCGCTCATCACAAGGTGGTTTTCGACCAACCAGGCGACCAGCTCGACCTTGCTGCGTTCCACGCCCAGACGCTCGCAGGCGCTGCGGGCCGAGCGGGCGCCGGCCTTTTCCTGTCCGCCGACCCCGCCCTTGCCCGTGTCGTGAAGCAGCATGGCCAGGAACAGCGACTCTCGGTCCTCGATCAGCGGCATGATCGAAACCGACAGCGGATGGTCCTCGACCAATTGACCGGCGGCCATGTCGCCGATCACGCCGACGGCGCGCAAGGTATGCTCGTCCACTGTGTAGGAGTGGTACATGTTGAACTGCATCTGCGCGACCACCCGGCCGAACTCCGGGATGAAGCGGCCCAGAACGCCGGCGTCGTTCATCAGGGTCAAGGTGCGGTAGCTGCGCTTGCCGCGCGCCAAGAGGTGCAGGAAGGCGCGGCAGGCGTCGGGGTCGCGACGAACCTTCGAGGTGATCAGCGGCAGGCTGCGGGTCACGGCGGTGAAGGCGTCGGGATGCAGATCAAGATCGCGCTCGTCGGCGATCTTGAACAGGCGGATCAGGTTGACCGGATCGGCCTCAAAAATCTCCGGCCCGGCGATATTGAGGCGACCGCCGTCCTCGTAGAAGCCCTCGACGTCCAGCGCCTTGCGCTTGGGTCTCGCGCCCGGCAGGAATCTGGAGATGCCCTTGGGCTCGTTCTTAAAGTGCTCGGCTTCGAGCTTGGCCGAGAAGGCCCGGATGAAGGCCTTGATCTCTCGTGACGAGAACACCTCCATCTTGAAGACGTCCTCGGGTCGGTCGACCGGGTGCAGATACTCGGCGATCCACATCAAGGTATGAAGGTCGCGCAGACCCCCCTTCCCTTCCTTGACGTTGGGCTCGACCATGTAGCGGCTGGTGCCGGCGCGGGCCTGTCGGTCGTCGCGCTCCTTGAGCTTGGCGGCGACGAACTGGGCGCCGGTGGCCTTCATCACCTCGTCGCGGAAGCGCCGCTTCAGATCCGCAGCCAGGCGCTCGTCGCCGGTCAGGCGTCGCGCCTCCAGGATCGACGTGCGGATGGTGAAGTCTTCCTTCGAGAGGCGCACGCACTCTTCGATGGTCCGCGAGGCGTGGCCGACCTTGAAGCCCAGATCCCACAGCGCATACAGCATGTACTCGATCACACTCTCGGCGTGCGGCGTCTGCTTGTAGGGTCGCAGGAACAGAAGATCGATGTCGCTGAACGGCGCCAGGGTTCCCCGGCCATAGCCGCCGACGGCCAAAAGGCAGAGGCGCTCGCCTTCGGTGGGATTGCGGGCCCGGAAAACGTGCACCGTCGTGAAGTCGTAGAGGGCCGTGATCACCTCGTCGGTGACCCCGCTGAGCAGGCGACTGGTCTCGACGCCGCTGGCGCCGTTCTCCAGCCGCTCCTTGGCGATCATTCGACCGCGGAACAGGGCCTGCTTGAGAATCTCAATGGCGCGGGCGCGCTGTTCGGCCTCGTTGCCGATCGAATCCAGGGCGGCGGCCGAAAGCCTCGCCCGAAGGGCGTGACTAATATGGTTACATCCTAGGCCCTGAGCAGACCCTTAAGACGATAAAGCGCCTCCAGGGCCTCGCGCGGACTCATGCCGTCAATGTCGAGATCAGAGAGCGAGGTCTCGACCGCGCTCGGCGCCGCCTTGGCGGGCGCGGTCATGGACGTCGCGGCCGCGGCCTGGCTCATCGCGAACAGCGGCAGATCATCCAGCTTGGCCGGCGACTGGTCCTTGCTCTCCAGGCGGTCCAGCACCTCGCGGGCGCGCACGACGACCGGCGCCGGCACGCCGGCGAGCTTGGCCACCTGGACGCCGTAGGAGCGGTCGGCCGGACCGGGCGCG
The DNA here is from genome assembly GCA_002280275.1 of Caulobacter vibrioides. GTDB lineage: Bacteria > Pseudomonadota > Alphaproteobacteria > Caulobacterales > Caulobacteraceae > Caulobacter > Caulobacter vibrioides_A. The sequence continues at coordinate 20,308 of NCDQ01000008.1, forward strand.
GCTTCGTGCAGGAAGACAAGGTCGCCGTTCCACTCCTTGGCCCGAAGGCTGAGGTTGGAGACGAAGGCCATCCGCGTCTCCAAGGTCGCCAACTCGTGATAGTGGGTGGCGAACAGGGCGCGGCTCTTGTTGACGTCGTGCAGGGCCTCGGCGCAGGCCCAGGCGATGGCCAGACCGTCATAGGTGGCCGTGCCTCGGCCGATCTCGTCGAGGATCACCAGACTACGCGGACCGGCCTGGGTCAGGATGGCGGCGGTCTCGACCATTTCCATCATGAAGGTCGAGCGGCCTCGGGCCAGGTCATCACCGGCGCCGACACGGCTGAACAGGCGGTCGACCACGCCCAGCCGGAAGCTGGCGGCCGGCACGTAGCAGCCCGATTGGGCCAGGATCGCCAGGAGCGCGTTCTGGCGTAGGAAGGTTGACTTACCGGCCATGTTCGGACCGGTGACGATCGAGAGGCGCGCGCCGGTCTCGCCCGAAGCGTCAAGGCGGCAATCGTTGGGGGTGTAGGGCTCGCCCGCTCGCTTCACGGCGGCCTCGACCACCGGGTGGCGCGCGGCCTTGGCGTCGAAAGCCAGGGAGTTGTCCACGATCGGGCGCACGGCGCC
>NCDQ01000262.1 GCA_002280275.1 Caulobacter vibrioides
AAGTCGTCGTTCCGTGAGAAGCTGATGTCACCCCCGGCGCTTGTCGCTCGGGCTTCCAGACCGTCTCCTTTCTAGTGGACGGCCCTCTTCGGGCGGAGCCCATCGGCCCCCGAAGGCTGAAAACGATGCGAGGGCGCGCCGACAGGTCGAAAGACGGGCGCGCCCTTTGTCGTCTCGGCGCGGCGCGACGCCCACAAGGCGCAAGAATTTGTCGGCGAAGCCTGCCGCCACTGGATTTTGACGCACGATCCGCCCTATATCGCGGCCATGTCCGGCAAAACCCTTTACGACAAGATCTGGGACGCTCACGTGGTCAGCGAGACCGACGGCGAAGCGATCCTCTATATCGACCTGCACCTCATCCACGAGGTGACCACGCCGCAGGCTTTCGCAGGCCTTCGCGCGGCCGGCCGCAAGGTGCGCCGGCCCGACCGCACGCTCGCCGTCGCCGACCACAACATCCCGACCGAGGGCCAAGCCTTGGGCGTCGACGCGGTGGCGGACGAAGAAGCGCGCCTGCAGCTGAAGACCCTGGCCCGCAACGTCGCCGACAACGGCATCGAATTCTTCCCGATGGGCGACATCCGCAACGGCATCGTCCACGTGGTCGGCCCCGAGCAGGGCCGCACCCAGCCGGGCATGACCATCGTCTGCGGCGACAGCCACACCTCGACCCACGGCGCCTTCGCGGCCCTGGCCCACGGCATCGGCCAAAGACGTGGCCCTCGCCGTGATCGGCGAGATCGGCACCGCCGGCGGCACCGGCTATGTCATCGAGTTCGCCGGCGAGGCCGTACGCGGCCTGTCGATGGAGGGCCGCATGACCCTCTGCAACCTGACCATCGAGGGCGGCGCCAAGGCCGGCCTGGTGGCGCCGGACGAGAAGACCTTCGCCTATATCCAGGGCAAGCCCGCTGCCCCCAAGGGCGCGGCCTGGGACATGGCGCTGAGCCACTGGAAGACCTTCTTCACCGACGAGGACGCCGTCTTCGACCGAACGGTCGTGATCGACGGCTCGGCCCTCGTGCCGATGGTCACCTGGGGCACCAGCCCAGAGGACGTCATCCCGGTGACCGGCCATGTGCCCGACCCGGAAAGCTTCGCCACACCCGACAAGCGCGCCGCCGCCCACCGCGCGCTCGACTATATGGGCCTGAAGGCCGGCCAGCCGATCTCGGAAGCCAAGATCGACCGCGTCTTCATCGGCTCGTGCACCAACAGCCGTATCGAAGACATGCGCGCCGCCGCCGCCGTGGTGCAGGAAGCCTTCCTGCACGGCCGCCTGGTGGCGCCGCACGTCAAGGCGATGGTCGTTCCCGGCTCTGGCCTGGTGAAGGAACAGGCCGAGGAAGAAGGCCTGGACGCCATCTTCAAGGCCGCCGGCTTTGACTGGCGCGAGCCGGGCTGCTCGATGTGCCTGGCCATGAACCCCGACAAGCTGGCCCCCGGCGAGCGCTGCGCCTCGACCAGCAACCGCAACTTCGAAGGCCGCCAGGGCCGCGCCGGACGCACCCATCTCGTCTCGCCGGCCATGGCGGCGGCGGCGGCGATCGCGGGGCATCTGGTGGATGTGCGGACCTTCCTGGAGGAGACCGTCTGATGAAGGCCTTCACCCGCCTCGATGGCCGCGCGGCTCCGCTGGAGCTGGCCAATATCGACACCGACCAAATCATCCCCAAGCAGTTCCTCAAGACCGTGGAACGCGAGGGTCTGGCCAAGGGCCTGTTCTACGATTTCCGCTTCGACGCCGACGGGAACGAGATCAGCGACTTCGTGCTGAACAAGCCCGAGTACAAGAACGCGTCCGTGCTGATCGCCGGCGACAACTTCGGCTGCGGCAGTTCGCGCGAGCATGCGCCTTGGGCGCTGATGGACTTTGGGATCATGTGCGTGATCTCGACCAGCTTCGCCGACATCTTCTTCAACAACTGCTTCAACAACGGCCTGCTGCCGGTGGTGGTCAGCCCCGACGACCTCGCTCTGCTGATGGACGAGGCCAAGGGCGGCAACCACATGGTCAGCGTCGACCTGGAAGCCCAGACCGTCATCTCGCCCTCGGGCAAGACGATCAGCTTCGACATCGACCCGGTCCGCAAGGAAAAGATGCTGAAAGGTCTCGACGCCATCGGCGAGACAATGATGCACGGCGGCGACATCGACCTGTTCGAGAGCAAGCGCGCGATCAGCCAGCCCTGGCTGGAGGCCTGAAACGCCTCCCCTCCCCTTGATGGGGAGGGGTAGGGGTGGGGTGATCCCTGCGCTAGACGCAAGCGCCGCCGCCACCGCAGCTGTCACCCCATCCCCGGCCCTTCCCCATCAAGGGGAAGGGGGAGACAAACAAGATGACCCTCATCCTCGCCGGTTCGATCCGCATCGCGCCCGAACGCCTGGCCGAGCTGCGTCCGCATCTGGCCGCTCAGGTGGAGGGATCGCGCGGCGAGCCGGGATGCCTGGCCTACGCCCTTTCCGAAGACCCGCTGGACCCCGGCCTGATCCGGGTCTTCGAGCACTTCACCGACGCTGCGGCGTTGGAATTCCATCGCGCCAGCCCGCATATGGCGGCGTGGCGCGCGGCCTGCGCCGCGCTGGGCGTTCACGAGCGCCGCATGTCCTCCTTCGACGTTTCAGACTATCGCGAGATCTAAGATGGCGACTCTTCTCCTCCTGCCCGGCGACGGCATCGGCCCGGAAGTCTGCGCGCAGGTGCGCCGCGTGGCGGCCGCCCTCACCCCGGACCTGAAGGTCGAGGAAGCCCTGTATGGCGGCGCCAGCTATGACGTCCACGCCACGCCGCTGACCGACGAGGTCCGCGAGCAGGCCATCGCCAGCGACGCGGTGCTGATGGGCGCGGTCGGCGGGCCCAAGTGGGCCGACGCCCCGCGTCACCTGCGCCCCGAGGCCGGTCTGCTGAACCTGCGTAAGGCGATGGACGTGTTCGCCAACCTGCGTCCGGCCTATTGCTTCGAAGCCCTGGCCGGCGCGTCCAGCCTGAAGCCGGAACTGGTCTCGGGCCTGGATATCCTGTTCGTGCGCGAACTGGTGGGCGGGGTCTATTTCGGCCAGCCGCGCGGCATCGAAGACCTGGCCGACGGTCAGAAGAAGGGCTTCGACACCCAGGTCTATACGACCAGCGAGATCGAGCGAGTCGGACGCGTGGCCTTCGAGCTGGCGCGCGGCCGCACCAACAAGGTCCACTCGGCCGAGAAGTCGAACGTCATGGAGTCGGGCCTGCTCTGGAAGCAGGTGATCACCGACCTGCACGCCCGCGAATATCCGGACGTCCAACTGGAGCACATCCTGGCCGACAACTGCGCCATGCAGCTGGTCCGCGCGCCCAAGCAGTTCGACGTCATCGTCACCGACAACCTGTTCGGCGACATCCTGTCGGACGCTGCGGCCATGCTGACCGGCTCGCTGGGCATGCTGCCCTCGGCAGCCCTGGGCGCGCCGGGCAAGCCAGGCCTCTATGAGCCGATCCACGGTTCGGCGCCGGACATCGCCGGCAAAGGCCTGGCCAATCCGCTGGCCGCCATCCTGTCGTTCGAAATGGCCCTGCGCTGGTCGCTCAAGCAGACCGACGCCGCCGACGCCCTGCTGGCGGCGGTGAAGGCCGCCCTCGATAACGGCGCTCGCACCCGGGACCTCGGCGGTTCGCTGACCACCGCTCAGATGGGCGATGCGGTGCTGGCGGCGCTTTAGCAGAAGCGCTCCCCTCCCCTTGACGGGGGGGGGAGCATTGGCTCTTCCACAGCCCCCGTTTCACCCCCTAACCTCCTCCCAACGACAAGAATTGGGAGGCGCCCATGATCCCGGGCCTGATGCAGACGACGCCGCTGATGATCAGCGGCATCCTGACCTACGCCGCTCAGGCCCATGGCGCGCGCGAGATCGTTTCGCGACTGATCGACGAGCCGCTGCATCGCTATGACTATGCGGGCCTGGCGCGCCGCGCGGCCAAGGCGGCCCATGCGCTCCAGCGGCTGGGGATCAAGGCCGGCGACCGCGTCACCTCCCTGGCCTGGAACACCCACCGGCACCTGGAGCTGTTCTACGCGGTCCCGGGGATCGGCGCGGTGCTGCACACGGCCAATCCCCGGCTGTTCGACGAGCAGATCGTCTACACGATCAATCACGCCGAAAGTTCAGTGCTGTTCTTCGAGCGCAACTTCCAGGCCCTGGTCGAGCGGATCGCGCCGCAGCTGACCACGGTGAAGACCTTCGTCATGCTGTCGGACGCCAAACGGACCCTCCCCGGCGCGGTCGGCGCGATCAGCTACGAGACCCTGATCGAAGGCGAGCCGGAGACGTTTCCCTGGCCCAGCTTCGATGAGAACGCCGGGGCCTTCCTCTGCTACACCTCGGGCACGACGGGCGATCCCAAAGGGGTGCTCTATTCGCATCGGGCCGTGGTGCTGCACGCCATGGCCGGGGGCCTCAACAGCGCCTTCGGCTTCACGCCGTTCGATGTGGTGATGCCCTGCTCCAGCCTCTATCACGCCACCGCCTGGGGCCTGCCGTTCAG
>NCDQ01000263.1 GCA_002280275.1 Caulobacter vibrioides
TGTCGTTTCCAAGAAGGTTGTTCACACGCTGCCAGGGTGTGAGGCCTTTGATGCCGGAGTGTGGGCGAGAGAGGTTGTAGCTGTCGGTCCAGGGCTTGATGGCTTTGGCGCGATCATCAGAGCAGGCGTAGGGCCGGCCGTAGGCCCATTCCCGGAGGCTGGTCTGGATGAAGCGCTCGGCCTTGCCGTTGGTGCGGGGCGTGTAAGGCCGCGTCCGCACGTGTCTGGCCCCGGCGGCCTGCAAGGCCTTGGCGAAGCGCCTGGAGCGATAGGCCGAGCCGTTGTCGGTCATCACCCGCTGAACGGTGACGCCGTGCCGGGCGAGCCAGGCGATGGCGCGTTCGAGGAAGGCGGTCGTGTCGGCTTGGCCTTCGGAGGGCAGGACCTCGGTATAGGCCAGGCGCGAGGCGTCATCGACGCAGACATGCAGGAAGTCCCAGCCGGCCTTCTTGGAGCGTCCGGCTCGCCGGTCGCCGGTGACACGATGGCCTTCGACGCTGAAGCGGCCCAGCTTCTTGATGTCCAGATGGATCATCTCGCCGGGCGCGGCGCGCTCGTAGCGGACGACAGGGACCTTCGGCTCCAGGGCCGACAGCTTGCCCAGGCCCAGACGACGCAGGATCAGACCCACCGTCGAGCGGGCCAGGCCCAAGGCCCGGGCGATGGCTGGCCCCGTCATCCGCTGGCGGCGCAGCGCCTGGATCTGGTCGATGACCTCCGCGGGCGTCCTGCGCGGACATCGGCGGGGTGCCGAGCTGCGGTCGTGAAGCCTTCGCTCGCCACCCCGCCGATGCCGTTGCAACCACTTGCTGGCCGTACGGCGCGAAATCCCGAAGGCTTCGGCGGCCTTGGCCACCGAGTAGCCGTCGGTCTCGATCCGCGAGATCATCGCCGCTCGACCCAGCGGCGTCAGACGGGCATTGTGATGGATGTTCATCCGGGGGCTCTCGGCTCTGGAAGTGGAGTGTCGCAACCCCAGCTTCGTTCAAGCCCGCCCCCGGGTGAACAACCTTCATAGCTTCGACACCTAGGAGGTCGCGCGGGCTGGGCCCCTCGCCTTCGGCTGATGCGCCGGCGCCAACTGTCGCGGCAGCTTTCACGTCCGCCCGGGGCTGGACCTTCCAGCCCGTTGTCGGGGTGTCCAATCGGCTCGGCTTGGGCGGCGGTAGAATTCGGGTCTGCAGACGCGGGTCCTCGAAATACCGGGCCTTGCGAGCGCGGATCGGCGGCGCGCCGGCGAGCAGGACGATCTCATCGTCCGCCGGCAGTTGCATGATCTCGCCCGGCGTCAGCAGCGGCCTGGGCGACTCAGCTTTGGACACCATCAGATGGCCAAGCCAGGGGGACAGCCTGTGGCCGGCGTAGTTTCGCATGGCCCGCTCCTCCGTCGCCGTGCCCAAGGCTTCGGAGATCCGTTTGGCCGTGCGCTCGTCGTTGGTGGCGAAGCAGATGCGGACGTGACAGTTGTCGAGGATGGCGTTGTTGGGCCCATAGGCCCGCTCGATCTGATTGAGGGACTGTGTGATCAGGAAGGCCCTGATGCGGTAACCCGCCATGAACGGCAGCGAGCCCTCGAGGAAATCCAGCCTCCCGAGGACAGGCAACTCGTCGAGCATCAGCAGGAGATCCTGACGCCCGTTCACGCCTTCCAGGCTTTCTGTCAGTCGGCGGATGATCTGGTTGAGGATCAGCCGGATCAGAGGCCTCGTCCGGCTAACGTCGGAAGGTGGAATGACGAGGTAGAGACTGCAAGGGGCGGCCACCAGATCGGCGATCCGCCAGTCGCAGTGATCGGTCACCTTGGCGACGACTGGGTCACGGTAGAGGCCCAGAAAGGTCATGGCGGTCGACAGCACGCCCGAGCGCTCGTTCTCGCTCTTGTTCATCAGTTCCCGGGCAGCGCTGGCCACCACGGGATGCACGCCCGCTTCGCCGAGATGGCGCGTGGTCATCATGGCCGCCAGCGTCTGCTCTATGGAGCGGCTTGGGTCTGATAGGAAGGCCGCGACACCAGCCAGGGTCTTGTCGGGCTCAGCATAGAGCACGTGCAGGATCGCCCCGACCAGGAGGGCGTGGGAGGTCTTCTCCCAGTGGCTGCGCTTGTCGAGGCTACCTTCCGGATCAACGAGAATGTCGGCGATGTTCTGCACGTCGCGCACTTCGGTCTCGCCGGCCCGAACTTCGAGCAGAGGGTTGTAGGCTGAGGACGCTGGATTGGTTGGATCAAACAGGAGGACCGGTCCGAGCCTCGCGCGAAATCCCGCTGTCAGGGTCCAGTTCTCACCCTTGATGTCATGCACGATCGTCGAGGCAGGCCAGGTCAGAAGGCTCGGCACGACCCAGCCCACGCCTTTGCCCATGCGGGTCGGGGCGAACCCAAGCACATGTTCTGGTCCGGCGTGACGCAGATAGTGCTCGCCATACCGACCTAGAAACACCCCGTCGTCGCCGAGCAGGCCGGCTAAGCGAACCTCCTTGTCACTGGCCCAGCGAGCCGAGCCGAAGGTCGACGCACCGTCGCGCTCGCGGCTTCGCCAGATCGCCAACACGATAGCCAGTCCGGCGCCCAGAACGCCGCCGCTAGCCGCGATCGCGCCGCCGCGAACGAAGATCTCGGGCGCGTAGGCGTCATAGGCGAACCACCACCAGAAGAAGGCCGGCGGCGGGTAGACAGGGTGGCCCGCGAGAACGAACCACGGCGCCCCAAGGGCCGGCTGATAGGCCAGCGACGCCGCGATCCATTGTGTCGCGGACCACACAGCCGCGAGAGCCATGCTCGCCACCAGAATGATCGTCAGCCAGAGGACCTTGGAACCCTGCATGGTTCAGGATCAAGGGCCTTAGACGTGGCGAGCGCCAGCCTCCGTCAGGGGCGTTCGCGCTATAGCGTGCAAAGACAGGCGGCGGCGTAGGACTGCGCTTGGACTGTCGGGGGCGGCCGCCCTAAAGTAGTGGGGTCTGGCCGGGGCGCCCGGCGGCATGTCCAAGCGCTCGAGCTAAAACCCTGGGGGTCCTCGCAGACCTTTCCACCGCCCCGCCCAGGCGCCCTTTGGCTTAGTTCGAGGTGATTGTCCTCACCAGCCTCCCTTTGTCGGCCGCATACCTTCGATCGGTAGGGTGGGGTCGCGTTTCAGGCGACGGGCCCAATAGTCGTCGAAGACAGCAGCGCCAACGGGGGACAGTTGTAACGCGTACTCGCGGCCCTGCGGTGCTTCCAGCAGCCCGAGCTTAACGAGCGGATTGATCGCGACGGCTGGGTACGTCCGCTCGCTTTCAGGGGCTCCCTCGACCCGCCATCGGGTCCTGCCATTGATATCATCCGGGACGAGCACCAACCCTTCCTCGCCCAGGCCGTGGATCGGTCGCGACTTGATCCCAAGATATTCTAGGGCCTCGCGCGCCCTAGGGGGGATCTCTTCCCAGCTTATGGCTGGCGATTTCGGAGTGTTCCCCCCGTCACGGCCAAGTTTGAACGCCCGCTCAAGTGCAGCCGCGACGGCGCCGATGGTATTCTGCGAGGCTCCCGACATCCGAGCCGCTCGATCGGCGCGGATGATCCGACGGGCCTCTTCGCGAAATTGCGCTTTTTGGCTAGCGGGGACTGGGGGCGACTTCGCTGCCATGGCGCTCCTGCAGACCCGACATCGTTACATCGTCCATAACAGACGCAATCGGCAACCTGCGCAACAACGTCTCGACGTGTGAGAAGCTGGATCTCAATCGCGCCAAGGCATGGTGGTTTCAAGCATAGCAGGGCCTTCTGTAGCTTCAGACAGGCCGCCTAGTTGAAGGCGCGGTTGAGTTCCAGGGCGAGACGCACGCCCGCTTTCTGCAGTTGCAGGGCGGCGGCGGCGTTTGCCCTTTCCGCATAGCCTTCAGGAAGGGCGACGGGCGCTTTGTCGTTTGAGCAGCCGGGCGCGGATCCGACCGCATAGGCTGTCGATTTCGCGACGGCGAAGCTCTCCATCGCCCAACTCCTGGCGTCCCCCTTTTCCCAGGCCTTGCGTTGCGAGGGCGTGATCTTTGCGCTCAGCGAAGCGGCGATCGTCTTCGCATCTGGGCCAAGCGCATCGACGACGACCCCGTCCCAGTAGCTGTGAAGGTTGACGGTGCGGGAGCCGCCGAGCGCCAACGGCACGCAGTTTCCACCCTTGTCCTGATTGTCCGCGGCATGGAGAGGCTGATGCAGGTCGCCGACGAAGTGCAGTACAAACTTGAAGGCCAGAAGGCGCTCGGCGGCGTCCGTCCGGGGATCGGACAGCTCGCGCTCGAACGCGTCCAGCCGACCTACGACGCAATCCTTCGCAGGACCCGCGCTCGCGGGCGTCGCACTGGCCGGGAAGCCGAAGCAGGCCTCGGCGAGGTCAGGATGGTCGAGCTCCACATCTGCAAAGTGCCATTCCGATGTTTCTCTGTGGTCGCGCCGATAGGCGTCGGCCCAGGAGGCCCGCGATCCAAGGTCCCTTTCCGTCAGGACGTCCGGATCGCTGGCAAGCAGGGCGTCGACCGCCGCCGCAGCCTTTGGCGTAAGGTAGCCACGCGCGATTTCGGCAACCACGGCGTGGCCGGTGCGGCCCCAAGCCAGGGCCGATGTCGGCATGGCGACGAGGGCGATCAGACCGGCGCGGACGGCGAAGCGGAGCATGGGGCGAACTCGAATAGG
>NCDQ01000264.1 GCA_002280275.1 Caulobacter vibrioides
AGGAAGCTGGTGACGATGATCGAGATCAGCACCCCATTCAGGCCCATGCCCTTGGGGATCGCCAGCCACCAGGCCAGCGGTCCCATCACAAGGGCGTAGCTGATCAGGTGCGTGATCGTCGGGACCCAAACCTCGCCCCGCGCCCGCAGCGCCTGGGCCGCGACCACTTGCACCGCGTCCGGCGCGAAGAACAGGCAAGACAGGACCAAGGCAGGCAGGATGAGCGCCAAGGCCGCTGGGTCGGTGGTGTAGGCCAGAGCCACCCAGTGCTTCGTCGGATACAGCAGCAGGCCAAACAGCACGCCGATCACCGCGATCACCGCAAAGGCGATCCATCCCGCGCGGGTCATGCCCGCCGGGTCGCGTGCGCCATAGGCTCGCCCCACCAGGACCGCCGTCGCCGAGGCCACGCCCAGCGGCACCATGAAGATGATCGCCGAGACGTTCAGCACCACGGTGTAGGCCGCAACAGCGATAGCCCCGATCCAGCCGCAGATCAGGTTCATCCCGGCGAAGGCCGAGACCTCGAAGAAGTTGGACGCGCCGGCGCCATAGCCGATGCGGCGCTGCTCGATCTCAGCCGACCGGTTACGCGCGGGCTTGTCGAATACGCCCAGCTCGCGAGCGTCCTTCATGCGGATGACAAAGATGGCCAGAGCCAGCGCCAGGGCCGATCGCGCGATAAAGGTCGCCCAGGCGCCGCCCACAGCCCCTAGCGCTGGCAGCCCCAGCACGCCTGGCACCAGCAGGAGGTTGGCCGCCAGATTCACGACATTGGCCAACCACATCATCGCCGCGCCCGGTCCTGGCCTGGAAAGGCCTTCCAACCAGAAAGTCAGAACCACCGAGACCGCATAAACCGGCAGAGACAGTGAGAAGACGATCAGCGGCAGGGTCGCGCCTTGGGCCAAACCGTCCTTCAGCCCCATGGCCTGCAGGAACATCGGCCCGAAGAGCGCCAGCAAAGCCATGGAGCCAAAGCCCAGCCAAGCGGCGTAGACCAGGCCGCGTCGCAGCACCGCGCCGGTCTCGTGCGGATTGCCCGCCCCCATCGCCCGTGCGGTCATCACTTGAACGCCGACCAGCAGGCCGACGGTCGCAGTGACGAACACCGAGGACGGCGCCCAGGCCATAGCGTGATAGCCAAGCTGCTGCGCCGAAAAGTGCCCGACGACGATAGCGTCAGTCAGCCCCATCACCATGATGCCCAGGCGCGACAGCACGACCGGCCCCGCCAGGCGGAGCAGATCGATCAGATCAGTCATAATGGGGCCGCGCGGCCGCTCCGGAGAGAGCGCCGTTCCGGCCGCGTCGCGCGGCATGGTCGTCACCACTGTCAAAGAAGGGGCGCAAGGTGGCCCATGCCCGTTTTTCGAGCAACCCGCATTTAGCCGTGCTTGGCGCCCCGCGCCAGCCTTGGCCCGCCAGCACCCATCTTCAGCGGCCGCGCTAGTGCGGCCAGACCTCGCTCAGGACCTTGGCCTGACCGTCCTTGAAGCTGACCTCCATCGACGGCTCCTTGGGCTTGCCGGCGGCGAACAGCTCATAGATGACCATGCCGTCGCTCTGGCGGCTCTCGATCACCCGCACCGGCGTGATGGCCTTGCCCGACGCGGCGGCAGCGTCTCGGACAAGCTTGGGGGCTTCGGACCAACTGATGTCGCGCTGGGTTTCCACGATGGTCCAGGCGCCGTCCTTTTCCAGCAGGTCAAACTCGATCTCCGAACCGTCCGGCATCACGCCCTCCACGTCGAAGTAGCGGCGGTTCTCGCGCTCCTTGAGTTCGGCTTCTTTGATGGTCATGGCCGGCGCGGCGGCCTTGACGACCGAGACCACGGCCGCCGGCAGGTCCTTGGCGGCCACGGGCGTGATCTTGGTGTCGGCGACAGTCGCCATGGCCAAGGCCAGACTCCAAATAAGAGACAGGGTCACGATGAACTCCTCGAAAAGCGTACCGAAGGCCACCATAGCCGCTTACGCTGCTTGAAACGACGCCAAGGTGGTATCGCAGACGCGTGCTATCAGTTTCCCTGTCATCTGGAGTCGCAAGAATGGCCCGCCGCGTCGCGCTTGTTTCTGTTCTGGTCGCTGACTACGATCAGGCGATCGCCTTCTATGTTGGCAAGCTGGGCTTCACGCTGGTTGAAGACACCGACATGGGCCACGGCAAGCGCTGGGTCGTCGTCTCGCCGGGGAGCGAGGGGACCAACTTCCTGCTCGCCCGCGCCGTCGGCGAACAGGCCGAAGCGATCGGCCGCCAGGGCGGCGGACGGGTTTGGCTTTTTCTGCATACGGATGATTTCGCCGGCGACTACGCCCGCATGAGCGACGCCGGGGTGCGGTTCCTTGAGGCGCCGCGCCACGAGGCCTATGGCACAGTCGCCGTTTTTGAAGACCTGTCCGGCAATCGCTGGGACCTGATACAACCCAAGGCCTGAGAACGCTATGACCCGCCTCCTGACCCTGGTCGCGCTGGTGACCGCCCTCGCCTGTTCAGGCGCGCTGGCCGCACCGAAGATCCGAGTGCTCTATCTCGACCAGTCGGTCGGTTGGCTGCACGCGCCGGTCGCCCGGCCCAAAAACAGCAACGGTCCGACGCTGTCCGAAGTGGCCCTTGCCGAGATCGGCGGCCAGAGCGGCGCGTTCAGCGTGGAGTCCACGCAGGACGCTCGCCAGATCACGCCTGAAAAGCTCAAGACCATCGACGTCCTGATCTTCTACACCACGGGCGAGCTGCCGATCTCGGCCGCCAACTGGCAGGCCATCCAGCGCTGGGTCGAGAGCGGCCAGGGCGGCTTCGTGGGCCTGCACAGCGCCACCGACACCCATTGGAACTATTCTGGGCCCGGCCAGACCTACACCGCCTTCATCAACGGCAAGTTCGCGGGCCATCCCTGGACCCAAGGCACGCCGCTCACCATCCAGTCGCTCGGGGGCTCGAACCCGGTCAACAAGGCCTGGCCGCAGCGCTTCGCCTACGCCGAGGAAATCTATCAGTACTCGGACTATGACCCCTCAAAGGTCCGGGTGCTGCAGGCCTTGGACTTCACCGAGACGCCGCTGAAGCGTCCCTGGTTCGTGCCCGTCACCTGGACGCGCCAGATCGGTAAGGGCCGCCTGTTCCAAACCAATCTTGGCCACACCCCCAGCACCTGGGACGATCCGCGCTATCGCGCCCAGCTTCTGGACGCGATCCGCTGGACCGCGCATCGCCTCCCCGGCTCGGCGACGCCGAACCCGGAGGAACAGGCGCTCTGGGCCCTGCGCTCCCTGATGGCCTATTCGGGTATGACTAAAGCGGACATCGAGGCGCGGGTCGCCAAGCTGGCCAAGGCCGACAAGGCCTGGCTGCTCGACGCCGCCGCTCGGACGGCCACGCTGCGTCCGCTTTGGCCAGCCAAACCCGAGGACGACAAAGCTGCGTTCGACAAGGCCTATCGGGCCGTTCTCAACGACGTGATCGCCCATTCGGAGCGCTAGAGCATTTTTCGAGCGAAGTGGTCTCGGTTCGCGTGAGGAAAAATGCGCCAAAACAAAAGACTAGAGCCCACGGCCTGACGCAGTCAGGTCGCGAAGGGCTCTAGGCGCCCTCGTCGGCGCCAAACGCTTCGGCGGCGTAGGTTCTAAGCTGGGCGGCGATGTCGCTGGGCCAGGCCTCGATCCGCGCCTCGAACCCTGTGTCATCGCCGGCGAACAGGCAGCGCATGGCCTCCTCGAACCCAGCGAGATCTCCGGCCATGGCCGATGCGAACCGATAGGCCGCATCCCGCGAGGATCGGATGCGATCAGGTCCTTCCAACGCGACTGAGGCCCCGCCGGGCTGGGCGGCAAGCCAGTCCCAGTGCCGGGGCAACAAGGTCACCTCACGAGGTACGACGCCCAGCTTGGGTCGTCCCCGTCCGCGCGGCGCGGCCTGTTCGGGCTGCAGCCGGGCCCTGACCGCGTCGGGGCCGCCGCTGAGGTCGAAGTCCACCGACCGTCCTTGCGGATCGAAGATCAGCACCCCCGGTTCGCCTGTCAGCGCCTGGGCCGCCAGGGCCGCCTCGAGCTGCGAACCCACAGCCACCCGCTGATGACCGTGGAACACCACAAAACACGCGTTCATCAGTTCAGCCCCCGGGCGCCCCAGGCGCCGATCCAATGATCTCGTCGGTCTTTCAGGCGCGAGGCGCGACCAAACGCGTCCAGGCCCTCCACATCGATAGCCTCGACGGTCTCGAAAACGAAGCTGTCCGCCCCATGGGCGTTCCATGCCGCCTGTAGGCTGGGCTCCCGATGCGAGCCGAGCCGCAGGGAAAACCAGACGCCGTTCTGTCGGTTGGAAAGGTCGGGCGTCGCGCCGACCCAAACCTCGGCCGTCGCCTCACAGCGAACGGCGTATACGCCGGCCTCAACCTTGCGTTCTTTGTATGCGCGCATCAGCGCCTTGCGTCCGGACATAGCGAACCTCCTGGCCGCTTTTTATCCGGACAAAATTAGAAGTCAATATTACCCGGGCAATTATCCCGTAATCGGCTTGTAAGCGATGTAGCCCCGCTCCACCATCCGGCGCGTGGCCTCGTAGGAGCAGCCGTAGACCACCTCGTCACCTCCGATGTGCAGTCTGGAGGAGCCCTTGGCACCCGAGGAGGTCACAATGTCCTTCAGGATGTTGCCCAGGGTCACGAGGCGTATGCGGTGTAGTCGATCTGTTCGAGATAGCCGCGCAGACGGCGCTGGACCTGCGGGTCCACATCGGTGGGCTCGAAATGGTCGCCGGTGCGGCGCGTACTGGAAGTCATGGTCGCCATGACGGCCTCCGATCCGGCCGAAAAGCGGCCGTCCAGGCCTCCAGACTGCGCCGCAGTGCTTAAGGACGCGTTGAGAGCGGCAGGGCGCTCTCGCATGGCTAGAGCGCGTAAGCCCCTGGGCGGGTGCGACCAAACCGCCCAGGACCTCAAAATTGGACTTCTAGAGCTGCTTACGGAAGCCCAATCGCACGGTACGGCCCAGTGGATCCAGGTAGTCGCGCTGGTAGGCCTGCGGGGTGACGCCGTTCTGGTCACGCACCGTCTGCTTGGCGTCGAAAACATTCTCGACGTTCAGCGAAACCTGCGCGCCCTTCAGGATCGGATACTTGTCGACCAGCGGCTTGCGCGCAGGGGCGTTGAAGCTGGCGAAGACGCTAACGCCCAGGGTGGCGAGGTCGGAGAAGTACAGGGTCTGACCGCCGGTGGCCCCGCCGTTCACCCAGGTGGACGCCTTCCAGTTGCCGTTGAAGCGCATGCCTAGGCCGTCCTTGAAGTAGCCGCCCTGCACCTGAACTTCGTGACGCGCCTGCCCGGTGCGCGAGCTGATCGCCGCGCCGTCCAACTGGTCCAGCACCGGCAGCCCCTTGCGGGTGGTCAGTTCGTCGGTCAGGCGCCAGGTGTGGTAGACCGACATCTGCAACATGCCCTGCCCCGGCTGCATCATGCCGCCTGGACGGCCAGGACCGCCCGGCCCCATGAAGCCGCCGCCGGGTCCACCAAAGCGCATCCCGCCCCCGGGACCTCCGGCGCCGCCGCCAAACCGCCCACCGCCGGGCCCCGGCGCCGCGCCGGGCGTCGGCTTCCCCACCGGCTTGAACAGATTGAAGCCCCAGCGAATGTCTTGACGCTCGGCGCTGGCGAAGTTCACGGGGCGCGCGTCGATCGCCACCAAGCGACCCGTGGCGTCCCGCGTGAACCGTTCCGGGAAGGCTCGCTCCAGGTCGGGCGTGATCGCCGGGAAGCTTGAGATCACATTGCTGGTTTCGGCGCGGGTGTAGGTAGCGTTGAAGGTCAGCTCGACCTTCTCCAGCGGCTTGTAGTTCACCTGGAACTTGGACACCCGGCGATTATCGTTGCGCAGGTTCGGATTGCCGCCGTCGGTGCGGGTGATCAGCGCGGTCTGACCCGTCGTGAAGTCGAACACCGAGACGTTCGGCGTGACCACCAGCGGATCATTGACCTGGTTGGTCGAGGGAGCCCCCTCCTCGTCCGTGAAGCTGGCGATCAGACTGAGCGGCTTGATCGGCGTCCAGTTGACACCCGCGCCCAGGGTCGTGAGGCCGCCCAGGTCCGACAGGTTTTCATAGCCTGCGTTGAAGTTGGCCGAGAGGTCGCCCAGCTTGGCCAGAACGTCATTGCGCGTGCTGGTCAGCGGCAGGGTGAAGCTGGTCTGAACGTTCTCGCGGTCGCGCGTGACCTTGCGCTGGGTGCTGACGCCCGAGCGAACGGTCTTGGCGTCGAGGCCGCGCGTGTCCGCGCCGATCTTGAAGCTGGTCTGGACGCCGCCTGCCGGCAGCTGGAACAGGTTGCCGTTCAGCACGAGCTCGGCGCTGGCCGAGGTCGACACCGAATTGGCCGTATCCGGCGCCACGCTCTTGTAGAGGTTGGACGCGATCGTCCCGAATGGATTGACGCTGGGATCGCCGGCGGCGACCGCCGCCTGGAAGGCCGAGGCGTCGAGACCCCGTCCAGTCGTCGTATCGGTGGCGGTTCGGTCAAAGTCGCCGGTCAGGGTCCAGCGCCAGTCCTTCACCCGACCGTTGGCGGCCATGCTGACCTGGGTCCGCAGGACATCGGTGTCGCGCGCCAGAGCGCCCGGCGCGTCGATGAAGCGATAGCCGGTGACGGGCTTGGAGAAGGGCGAGAAAGGGCTGCCCGTCGGCAGGGTGAAGGTCACGCCTGGTAGGCCGAGCAAAGCCTGGCTGCTGGTGTCTTCCAGATTGCCGCTGATCGTCAGTTGCGTGGTCTTGTTGAGATCACGGCTGATCGATCCGCGCAGCGTCGCGCGCTCGGATTTGGAGATCAGCGACCGGCTGGCGGTCAGGTCGTCGGTGTTGTAGCGCCCCGCCAGCGGCGAGAAGGCCGAAAGCCCGACCTTGCCCGCTTGAGCGGCGTCCGGAACGCCGGCGATGGTCACCAGGCCACCCGCTGCGGCGGACAGCGCCGGATCGATCTCGCCGCCGCTCAGGCCGCTCACATTTCCGACGAGATCAAAGGGCTGGCCGTTGGGCGCGCGGACGATGTCCCGGTCCGTCTCCAGGAGATAGGGATCGCGCTGCAGTTGGAGATCCAGGTTCCAACGCTTGTCACCGTTGATATTGACCCGATTGCCGCCGCCGCTGAGCGTCGTACGGCCGCCGTCCGTCGCGACCGTACCGGCCGCTTGGAGCGTGGTGGCGCTGTAGTTCTTCTTCAGGATGATGTTCACGACCCGCTGGTCGGCCTTGTAGCCGTAGCTCAGCGCGACCTCTTCCGGCAGGACCTGAAAGCGTTCGATCGCCTCGGGCGGAACACCCTGGATTTCCTGGAAACCCGAAATCCGGCGACCGTTGATCAGGAGCACAGGCCCACCGCCGCCACCGCCGTCGCGGCCGCGCGTGCTGGCCGTCTGCGGAGTCAGCAGGGTGAGAAGCTCCCCGATGCTGTTGGCGCCGAAGCTTTTGATCTCTTCTTCGTTCAGCTCGATCTCAGGCTGGATGGCGCCTTCCACCTTCCCGCGCGGATCAGCCTGAATGACCAGGCCCTCAACCTCGTTGGGCCCATCATCCTTCGTCCGCGGCGTCGCCTGGATGTCCTCAGCGACCCTCGTGGCCGTCGCGGCGGGCGCCGTCGCGGATGCAGGATCGAGCGAGACAGCGGCCAGCCCGTAGAGGAGCACGGTCGAAAGGGTCATTCAGGCCCACAAAGCATGAGTTGCGAGGAACGCCGACGCATGTCGCGCCAACGCTGGGTTGTCGCTCCTTACGGCTGGGCGGAGACCACCGCAACAACCATTGGGAACAAGCTCAGCTATTGCAGCAGAATGCACACAGTGGTGTGTCCCAATCCGCGCCAAATGCGGCCTAGTCTTTGAAAAATCGACATATCTCAACCGCGCGAGTGTGCAACTCGACACGATGTTTCGCCGCAGAAACAAAAGCCGTCACGGTGACGCCTTGGCGCGCGAGCGCTTGCGCCCATCGGATAGGCGAGCGGTTGGCCTGCAGCTCAACACAATCTATACGCGCACAGATTCAACGAACGTCTCGAAGCCGCCAAGGATCATCCTTTGAGTGTTGAAGGGCGGTCCCGCCATCTCGTCCTGGAAGCGCGGGTCGGCCATAACCTTGGCCATGACCGCGTCACGAGACGCGCGATCCTGGTAGGTGATCCAGGACAGCACGACGACCTCGTCTTCCGCCAACTGGACCGCGCGGGGAAACGAGGTCAGCTCTCCGTACGGCACGTCCTCGGCGAGGCACTCCACATACGAAATCGCGCCGTGCTCAAGCCATATGCCGGCGGCCTTTCGCGCCAATGCGCGGTAGGCCTCGAACTCGGCCTTGCGGACCGGAACCACAAATCCGTCGACATAGGTCATGACGCGGGCGCCCTGCTGGTCTTTGATCCAGCTAGGACGTTCAGCGCATCGCTGTCCC
>NCDQ01000722.1 GCA_002280275.1 Caulobacter vibrioides
AGCCCGACGGCGTCCCGGTGGCGATCAGGTCGCCAGGATAGAGGGTGAAGATCGTCGACATCAGATGGACGAGGTGGGCCACGTCCCAGCGCATCTCGGCGATGTCGGCGCTCTGGCGCAGTTCACCGTTGACGGAGGTGGACAGCCGCAGGCCCTTGCAGCCGGGCGGCAGTTCGTCCGCGGTGACGATCTCAGGCCCGAATCCGCCGGTCCTGAGGAAGTTCTTGCCGGCGGTTACGGCTGCGGGAATGTAGTTGTAGGCCCGGACGCTGCCGTCATTGTGACAGGCGTAGCCGGCGACATGCGACAGGGCTTCCTCGCGCGATATCATCCGCCCTCCCCGGCCGATGACGACCATCAGCTCTCCCTCGTAGTCGAGGGTGTCGGACGCCTCGGGCCGCCAGAGGGCCTGATTGTGGGCGACCAGGGAATCCGGCGTGCGAAGGAACATCCCGGGGAAGGTCGGGACATCCGCCCCCATCTCCTCGACATGCTTCATGTAGTTCTTGCCCAGGCCGATGATCTTGTCCGGGCGAGGGATCGGCGTCAGGTGGCGCAGGCCCTCGAGAGGGCGCCGCGCCGTCGCATTCGCCGACGCGGCCGCCGCCTCGGCGACGGCGAGCGCCTCGGGCCCGGCGGCCAGCAGCGAACGGATGTCCCGCGGCAGTTGCGGCGCGGCGATCGACAGATCCACCACCTCTTCGCCGACCCGCACGCCCACGGTCGCTGCGCCATTCAGTTCAAACGACAAGAGCCGCATCTCAGCCTCCTGAGGACCGGCGGCCGCCAGGGCGTGCCGGAGGTATGGAACGCACGCCCGCAGCCAGGACCGGAGCGAGGACCGGAGCGCGCGCCGCATGGCGCGTCGCCATTCGCCGGCTGACTAGCGGGCCGGCTTGATGTCCGTCGTTTCGATATCCCAGGTCGTCGCGGTCGCGCCCTCGTCGCGAAGCTGGAACTTGAGCACCCGCCCCTGCGGGTTGACCGGCAGTTCCGGTCGGAACTCGATGTAGCGAGGAACCGCATAATAGGGCACTCGCTCGATCAACCAGCGACACAGCTCCGCTTCGGACAGCGCGGCGCCCGGCTTGAGCTTGGCCGTCACCTTGAGGTCGTCCTCCTGCAGATTCGACGGCACCGCGTGAACAGCGACCTGTTCGATCGCCGGATGGGTCAGGATCGAGCTCTCCATCTCGAAGCTGGAGATGTTTTCGCCCCGCCGGCGCAGGTAGTCCTTCTTGCGGTCGACGAAGTAGAAGAAGCCGTTCTCGTCGAACTTGCCGATATCGCCCGTGTGGAACCACAGGTTCCCCATGACCTTCAGGGTGTCCTCGGGGCGACGCCAGTACCCCTTGAAGATGATGTCCGGCATCAGCGGCCGGCACACGACCTCGCCGGCGACGCCGATGGGAACCTCGTTGTCCTGGTCGTCGAAGATGCGGACGTCGAGCTCGGGCGCCGCCTTGCCCGACGAGCCCTCGGCATAGGCGCCGTC
>NCDQ01000265.1 GCA_002280275.1 Caulobacter vibrioides
GCTGATGTCGCAGTTCAAGGCCGTGGGTGTGACCATCCTGTGGTCGGCCATCGCCTCGGCCATCGTCTTCTTCATCATCAAGCTGGTGATCGGCCTGCGGGCTGCGCCGGAAGCCGAAGAAGACGGTCTGGACATCTCGGAACACGGCGAACGCGCCTACCACAGCTAAGGCTGGGGCCAGGCTCAAAGTCGAAGGGCGTGGAGGGAAACCTCCGCGCCCTTTTCTCTTTCCTGTATTCGCGTCGAGTGGGGCGCTCCAGCGGATGGAAATCCTCGTCCTTCGACAAGCTCAGGATGAGGATTTTGCGCTAGCCGAGGCTAGCGGTGGTCCTCACCCTGAGCTTGTCGAAGGGCGACGACAGCCTCCACGACGCAATCAACACCTAACGTCGAAAAAGCTTTTCTCTTTGCGTCACGCCCTGCGCCTAGATCCGCCGCGCCGTCACGATCGGTACGACCGGGTCCAGCATCTGGCCTTCCATGACGGGATTTATCGCCTTGCCCGGCGTCGGCAGGTTCAGGATTTTGCGGACGATCTCCATGCCCTGGACGACCTGACCAAAGGCCGCGAAGCCTAGATTGTCCCCCTCCCCCGCCGGATTGGCGTCGAGATAGGGTGCGTCGCCCAAGCAGATGAAGAAGTCGCTATCGCCCGTGCCCGGCGCCTTACGGGCCAGCGACAAGGTCCCGTCGACATGCCGAAGCCCCGTCTGTGTCGTCGGCTCATGCGCAATCGGCGGCAGCAGCTTCTGCGGGTCGCCCTGCAGCCCGCCCTGGATCAACCCGTAGTCCACCGAACTGGGCGCCTTCGCCGCGCGCCAGAAGCTTGAACCATCGTAGCGCTTCTCGTCGACGTAACGCAGGAAATTGGCGACGGTCAGCGGCGCCTGCCGCGCCTTCAGCGCGATGATGATCGGACCAAAGCCGGTCTCGAGGCGGACCAGAACATCGCCCGCGCCCGGGACGATCGGCGTCGCGGGCAGACTCAGGATCTGCGCCGACGCCAGGCTCGGCGGCGCCGCGAAAACGCCGAAGGCGGCCAGGACGTCGCGACGTTTCATCATCGTCTCCTCAGTTCAGGCGGCAACGCCGCACCCACCAGTCCGGACGCATCGTCTCCAGACGTTCGGCAAGACCTTCAGCCTCGATGTCGCTGGCGCACAGCGCGAAACAGGTCGCACCCGAGCCCGACATGCGGACTAGCAGACTTTCGGGCTCGTCCCGCAGGACATCCAGCACCTCGCCGATACGCGGCTCCAGCATCACCGCCGGCGCCTCCAGGTCATTTCGCGTCGCCACGGCCAACCAGGCGGCGGCTTCTTCGGCGCTTTCAAGATGGTCGGGCATGAACGGCCGCACGGCCCCGTCGCGATGCACAGCCATATCATAGGTGCGATAGACCGCGCCGGTCGGCGACGGCGCGCCGGGATTGACGAGCACAGCGTTCAGCGCCGGTAGGCTTGGCGCGGCGGACAGTCGCTCGCCTCGGCCTTCCGCCATCAAGGCCCGCGCACGCAGACAGGCCGCGCCGTCGGCGCCGAGGCTCGCAGCCAGCGGCTCGAGGTCATCATCTGAGAGCGCTGGCGCCAAGGCGTCGCGCAACAGTTTCAAGGCCGCACCCGCGTCGCTGGATCCGCCGCCAAGGCCGGCCGCGATGGGCAGGTGCTTCTCCAGGATCAGCCGGTATGGCGGGATCGGGCCGCCCAGCCGGCGATGAAAGGCCTGGGCTGCGCGGACCACCAGATTGTCACCGCCCGCGGGAATCTCGCGGCCAAACGGCCCGCAGGTCTCGAAAGCCGGCGCGTCGCTGGGTTGGATGTTCACCCGATCACCGACATCGGCGAACACCATCAGGCTGGAGATCGGGTGATAGCCCTCGCCGTCCGGTCCGCCGACGTGCAGGAACAGATTGACCTTGGCCGGGGCGAACGCTGACAGCCGCATGATCTCGTGACTCAAGACTTGGAGAGGCTGAAGCCGATAGCTCAGTTGTGGGCGATCGTCGACGTCGTCGCCGGTGCGGAGAGACCCAGGCCGTTCTTCAGTTTGTCTTCAGAGTCGACCTTCTGCTTGTCGGTTGGCTCCAGACTGAGAACCCGCTGCCACTGGAATCGCGCCTCGATGATGCGACCAACCTTCCAGTAGGCGTCGCCCAAGTGGCCATTGATGTCCGGGTCGCCGGGCTCGAGTTCGACGGCGGCCTCCAGTTTCTCAACTGCGGTCTTGTAGTCGCCGAGGCGGAAGTAAGCCCACCCCAGCGAGTCCATCATGGCCCCAGACTGCGGCCGCGCGGCGACAGCCTTTTCGACCATGGCCAAGGCTTCGGGGAGATGCTCGTTGCGATCAATCCAGGAGTAACCAAGGAAGTTCAGCAGTTCAGGCTCGTCCGGATTGACCTTCAGCGCCAAACGAAGATCCTGCTCAGCCTCCGGCCAGCGCCCTGCTTGCTCCAGAGCAACGGCCCGTAGGTACAACAGGCGCCAATCCGGGGCTGCGGCCTCGCGGGCAACAATCGGATCCAGCACCGCCACCGCTTCGTCCCAGCGGCTGCTGGCACGGAGCAGGTCAGCCAGGGCGACGGCCGCATCCCGGTCATTCGGCGCGCTGATCGTCGCCGCACGCACCACCTCCAGCGCCATGTCCTTGTCGCCCAGTGCGTTCCAGGCCCAGGCGATCTTGCTCTGCGCCGACGCGTAGTGCGGCGAGCCCGCTTGCACGCGACCGTAGGCCTCGATCGCCGCGTGATGATCATCGCCCTGGTTCAGCAAGTCGCCGACCAGGACCCAGGCCTCGTCGCGTCCCGGATCCAGGCGCAGGGCCAGGCGAAGGTAGGCCAAGGCGAACTGGTTCTGCCGCTCGCCGACGAAGGTGGCCGCGCAGGCGATCAAGCCCTCGGCCGCGCCCTGGCGCAGCGTTGGGGCGGGCGGCGGCGCGCCTCGAGCGGCGGCGCGGGCCCGGGCGCGTTGCAATCCGGTGTCGGCGGGCGCGGCGCGAAGCGCGGCGTCGTAGAGAGCTACGGCGTCGTCATGACGCTTTCGACGCTCCAGGAATGCGCCGTAGTCCAGCGTGAAGATGCTCGCCGTCGCAGCGTTAGAGGTCAGGGCCTTGTAGTCCGTTTCGGCCTCGTCGTAGCGCTTGGCCCGTTCGAACAGGCGCGCCTGCCCTTGCTGGCCGAAGTACTGCACCAGCTTGTCGTTGCGCAGCACCGGCTGAACGGCCGCGCCCTCCTTGTCGCCGGCGGCGGCCGCAGTCCACGGCCCTAACAGCGCAACAGCCTGCTGGTGCGGAAATCCAGGAGGATCCGACTTCAGGAGACGTTGCGCCTCCTTGCCATTGCCCAGGGCCAGCGCCTCGACCACGCGGGTGAGCACGCCAAGGCGTCGGATAGCCTCCGTCCCCCCGGCCTCGGTCGGCGCGGCCGCAGCAGCGCGTGTGATCTCGCCAGACAACAAGAGCGCCGTAAACGAGCGCTCGGCGATCACGCCTGGGTCTTCCCCCAGCACCGCCGCCGTCCCGAAGTAGGTCGCCGCAGTCTTTGAGTCGCCATCGCGCAGCGCGGCCTGGCCTGCGAGAAATTGGCCATAGGAGGTTCGCGCGTCGAAAAGCGAATATCCTGGTCCGACTGGCCCCCGCATCGATACTGAGCCCGGCGCGGAAGCGCAGGCGGCCAAGGCGGAAACGGACACACAGGCGAGCAGGACTTTAAGGCGCGTCATGTCGCCACCCTCGGAGGTTTCGAGGCGGTCCGCAAGAAAAAGCCTCCCGGCGGGGAGGCTTTTTGTAAACACAAGGACTTACCTATTTGACGATGACGTTAGGCCCCTTGGCGCGGGCTTCGGTCAGTTTCTGGTCAATCAGGTAGAGCAGACCGGCCATGTCGGTGGCGGCGG
>NCDQ01000266.1 GCA_002280275.1 Caulobacter vibrioides
CCAGCGCCCGCGCCGCGTCGGCCAGGCGTCGCGACAGCTCAGGCCAGCGGCCCGCGTGCTGCAGCGCCTCGATCTCGGCGAAGTCGAACGACCACATCAAGGTTCGGGCCGAGGCCACCCCGCCCAACCGCGCGCGGACCGCCTCATTGATCAGCCGATAGTACTGGGCCGAGCTTTCCCAGCTCATCCCGCCGATCAGTCCGATCAGGGCTTGTTCGCTCATCGCGCGCTCCGCGTCATCCACGCAAAGCGCTCTAGCAGTCTCGCGCCCGCTACAGAACCTCTCGCCGCGACAGATGAATGATCGCCGCGATCAAGGCGAGCAGCCCAAGGCCGCCGCCGAGAGCCAAGGCCGTCTCGATCCGCCAGGCGTCGCGCGCGAACACGTTCACAGGCATCTGCCAGGGGAAGAACACGCCCTGCTTGGCCGAGGTCGCAACCACGGAAAAGAAGGTTCCGCCGATGCCGAGCGCCAGCGCCGGCACGAAGCTGGCGAACCGTAAGGCGGTCCACAGCTGGATGGCGATCATCAGCGTGGCCGCCGCCAGAACTTTGGCCAGCAACAGCGCGTGCTTGGTCAGTTCTGGTGCGCCCGCCGGCATGACGACCGGCTTGACCGTCCCCGCCAGCATGACCGCGCCCCACGTGAAGAGCAGGTTTAGCGCGCTCATGGCGGCCACGAGCCCGACCACACAGACGGCCTTGGCGGCGTAGAGCTTCCATCGCGCCACCGGCAGGGCGCGCAGATGGTCCCAACTGCGCGGGGCGTGCTCCATTTGAGCCACCAGGGCGGTGAGGGCCGTCACGCTCATCGGCAGCATGAAGAAGGCCCACACTGTCCCCGACATCTGCAAGCACATCTCCCACGGCGGGGCCTTCTTGCCGCGTATCAGGTTGAAGAACAGGAAGATGGCGATCAGCGTCGGCGCGGCGACGGCCAGGAGAGCCGCCAACGAGCGATTGAGCTTGCGGAGTTCGACAGACAGGACGGCGAGCATCAGGCGGCCTCGGCTTGCGATGAACGGGTTAAGGCGACGCCGCGATAGATGTCTTCGAGAGAGCGCGGCTTGGGCCCCACGGCGAACACCGGCGCGCCGCCGGCCACCAGAACGCGGACCAGTTCGGCTGCGGCCTGATCGAGGTCCTGGCCGGGGCGAAACGCCACGGAAAGACCGCCTTCGAAGGCCACCGGCGAATAGCCGCTGGCCAGCAGCGCCTGGACGGCGCGCGCCTCATCGCCTGTGCGCAGCAGGATCTCAGGCGCGAGATCAGCCTTCAGCCGTGACAGCTCGCCCTCGAGCACGAGCTGGCCGTCATTGACCACCCCGACATGGGTGGCAGTCTGCTCGATCTCCCCGAGCAGGTGGCTGGACAGCAGCACCGTGGCGCCGGTCCGCTCGGGCAGGCTTTTCAGGAACCGGCGCATGTCGGCGATACCGTCGGGATCGAGCCCGTTGGTCGGCTCGTCCAGCACCAGGATCGGCGGCGCGCCCAGCATGGCCCGCGCCAGACCCAGGCGCTGGCGCATGCCCAGCGAGTAGCCGCCCACCTTGCGATTGGCGTCAGCGCTCATTTCAACGACCTCCAGCACCCGATCGATCTCGGTGTTGCGTAGGCCGACGAGCGTGGCGGTGAGCCCAAGGTTCTCCCGACCCGTCAGATTGCCGTAGAAGCCGTGCGCCTCCAGCAGCGCGCCGATCTGCCGAGCCGCACCGATCCGGTCGCGGGAGACGTCGATCCCGTTGACCCTCGCGGTTCCGGCGCTGGGCCGGATCAAGCCCGGGATCATCTTCAAGGTCGTGGTCTTGCCCGCGCCGTTGCGGCCCAGAAAGCCGTAAACCGCCCGCTCGGGGACGGTCATCGACACAGCGTCGACGGCCAACTGTGCGCCGAATCGGCGGGATAGACCTTGGGTCTCGATAGCGGCGGACATCGGCGGCGCTCACGAAATTTAAGTTAGAGATAAAGTTGCGGAGCCGTGATCTTTAAGTCAAGATTAAAGACGAGACAGGTTCCAGACCCCGACAGCCGACCATGAGCCAGACCGAAATCCTCGCCTTCCGCCGCCGCTGCCGACAGTTCCGGTGGCTGGCGATGTTCATGGTGATCAGCGTCGGCCTGCTGGTCGCGCTGATGGCCTGGGTGTTCCCGCTGCTGCTGGTGGTGATCAAGGACGCGCCCTGGCGGCCGGGCGCCATGCTCGCCGCGACGATCTGGAACCTGCCGATTGCGTGCTATCTGTTCGCGGTGTGGACCATAGGCCAGACGCTGGGCGAACTCGCCAACGGCCGGCTTATCCAGGCCGCGCTGCCGCCCGCCTTGCGTCGGGTGGGGCTAGCCCTGGGCGCGGGCGGCCTGACCAGCGTCTTCGTCGTCACCAACCTGATGCGGTTTCTGGGCCAGGCCAAGGGCGGCTATCTGCACTTCGACGTGGCCGGCATGACCCTGGGCATGATCGGCGGCGCGCTGTTCCTGCTGGGGCGCGTCATGGATCAAGCCCTGGCGGCGCAGGCTGAACTCGACGAGATGATCTGATGCCGGTCCGCGTCACCCTGGACGCCCTGATCGTGGCCAAGGGCCTCAAAGCGCGCGACCTGGCGGCCGTAGTGCGCGCCCGCCGGCGTCAGCACCACGCCGTGGCGGGTGCGGCGAAACAGCTGCACGCCCAAAAACTCTTCCAGCGCCTGGATCTGGCGCGACACGGCGCTTTGCGTAAGCGAAAGCTCTTGCGCGGCGCGGGTGTAGCTCTCGTGGCGGGCGGCGACTTCAAAACAGGCCAGGGCCTGGGTCGATGGAATGTTGCGGCGCATGATGAACAGGAACTTGAAACTGGCCCAGCACCCTGCATGAGCCCCTTGCGCCAGTATTCCATAAATTCATAAAGCGCATATCTGGATGAAAAGAACTCGCTTGCAGAGGCTCCGGCATCGGCCTACGATCCCGTCCAAGTCATCGCCCAATGCGCATTCTGCAGGGCCTGGCCCCGCCCTTTTCTTGTTCTTGTTTGATCTGGAGACACGCATGGCCCACGCCGCATTTCAATGGGATGACCCCTTTCTTCTCGACCAGCAACTGACCGATGACGAGCGCGCCATCCGCGACGCCGCCAACGCCTATTGCCAGGACAAGCTGGCCCCCCGCGTGCTCGAAGCATTCCGCCACGAGAAGATGGACACCACCATCTTCCGCGAGATGGGCGAGCTGGGCCTGCTGGGCCCTACCATCCCCACGCAGTACGGCGGCGCCGGCCTGAACTACGTCAGCTACGGCCTGGTGGCCCGCGAGATCGAGCGCGTGGACTCGGGCTACCGCTCCATGGCCAGCGTGCAAAGCTCGCTGGTGATGGTGCCCATCAACGATTTCGGCACCGAGGCGCAAAAGCAGAAATACCTGCCCAAGCTGGCCAGTGGTGAATTCATCGGCTGCTTCGGCCTGACCGAGCCCGACCACGGCTCTGACCCCGGCAGCATGGCTACGCGCGCCCACAAGGTCGATGGCGGTTACAAGCTCAAGGGCAGCAAGATGTGGATCACCAACAGCCCGGTGGCCGACGTGTTCGTGGTCTGGGCCAAAGAGGTGAGCGAAGGCGGCACCGTCGGCCCCATCCGCGGCTTCATTCTGGACAAGGGCATGAAGGGCCTCACCGCCCCCGCCATCCACGGCAAGGTGGGCCTGCGCGCCTCGGTCACCGGCGAAATCGTGATGGACGACGTGTTCGTGCCCGAAGAAAACGCCTTCCCTGAAGTGCAGGGCCTGAAGGGCCCCTTCACCTGCCTGAACAGCGCGCGCTTCGGCATTGCCTGGGGCGCCCCGGGTGCGGCCGAATACTGCTGGCACACCGCGCGCCAGTACACGCTGGACCGCAAGCAGTTTGGCCGCCCCCTGGCAGTACACGCTGGACCGCAAGCAGTTTGGCCGCCCCCTGGCGGCCAACCAGCTCATCCAGAAAAAGCTGGCCGACATGCAGACCGAAATCACGCTGGGCCTGCAAGCCTGCCTGCGCGTGGGCCGCATGAAGGACGAGCACCAGAACGTGGTGGAGATCACCTCGCTGATCAAGCGCAACAACTGCGGCAAGTCGCTGGACATTGCCCGCCTGGCGCGCGACATGATGGGCGGCAACGGCATCAGCGACGAATTCGGCGTGGCGCGCCACCTGGTGAACCTGGAAGTGGTCAACACCTACGAAGGCACGCACGATGTGCACGCGCTGATTCTGGGCCGTGCGCAGACGGGCATTGCGG
>NCDQ01000723.1 GCA_002280275.1 Caulobacter vibrioides
GACGCCGGCGACGACGAAGCCAAGGCCCGCGAGGCGGAGATCGCTGGCCTCAAGCGCGCGGTTCTGATCGCCGCCCTGGCCACCGCGCCGCTCTTCGTCGTCGAGATGGCCCGCCATTTCGTCCCAGGCGCCCACCATCTGCTGGCGGCGACGCTAGGCGAGCAAGCCTGGCGGCTGATCAGCCTGGTTCTGGCCAGCATCGTGCTGTTCGGGCCTGGACTGCGCTTCTATCGCAGGGGCGTCCCAAACCTGCTGCGCCTGACGCCCGACATGAACAGCCTGGTCGTGCTCGGCGCGAGCGCGGCCTTCGGCTATTCGCTGGTCGGGACCCTGGCGCCGGGCCTGCTGCCGGCCGGGACGGACGGCGTCTACTACGAGGCCGCCGCGGTCATCGTCACCCTGATCTTGATGGGTCGATGGTTCGAAGCCCGGGCCAAGGGCGCGACGAGCCAGGCGATCAAGCGGCTGATGACCCTGCAAGCCAAGACCGCGCGGGTCGAACGCGATGGCCAGGCCGTCGAGGTCGCCATCGGCGAGGTCGTGCCCGGCGATCTGGTGCTGGTCCGTCCTGGTGAACGCCTCCCGGTCGATGGCGTCGTTATCGACGGTGTGTCGTTTGTCGATGAGGCGATGATCACAGGGGAGCCGATCCCCGTCGAGAAGTCCGTCGGGGCCTTGGTGGTCGGTGCGCATGGTCCAGGCCGCGCAGGGGTCCAAGCTCCCAATCCAGGCCTTGGTCGACAAGATCACCGCTTGGTTCGTGCCCGCCGTCATCGCCGTGGCCGTCGCGACCTTCCTGGCCTGGCTGGTGTTCGGCCCGTCGCCCGCCCTGGGCTTGGCGCTCGTTCACGCGGTGGCGGTGCTGATCATCGCCTGTCCATGCGCCATGGGTCTGGCCACGCCGACCTCGATCATGGTCGGGACCGGCAGAGCCGCCGAGCTGGGCGTTCTGTTCCGCCGTGGCGAAGCCCTGCAGGCGCTGCAGGACGCCAAGGTCGTAGCGCTCGACAAGACCGGCACCCTGACCAAAGGCCGGCCCGAACTGACCGATTTGATCCTCGCGGAAGGGTTTGGCCGGGGCGAGGTCCTGGGCCTGGCGGCGGCGGTCGAGGCGCGTTCCGAGCACCCGATCGCTCAGGCCATCGTCTCCGCGGCCAAGGCCGAAGGCGCGACGCTCGGCGCGTTGAGCGATTTTGCCTCGACGCCAGGGTTTGGAGCGCAAGGGATCGTGGCCGGCCACCGCGTCGAGATCGGCGCCGATCGCTACATGCTGCGCCTGGCGCTGGACGTCGGGCCCTTCGCCTGGGACGCCGCCCGCCTAGGGGACGCCGGCAAGAGCCCGCTCTATGTGGCGCTCGACGGACGACTGGCGGCCATTCTCGCGGTGTCCGATCCCATTCGCGAAACCGCGCCGGCCGCCATAGCCGCCC
>NCDQ01000267.1 GCA_002280275.1 Caulobacter vibrioides
TAGGTGTAGATGGAGGCTTCAAAGGGCAGGTCGCTGATGCGTTGGGCGTCGAGGCCGATGCGTCCGCGGCGCAGGCACTCCTCCAGGATCGCGTCGATCACCGCGCGGCGGTCGCCGAAATAGTGACGCAGGGTCGGCGGCGACACCTCGGCGGCGGCGGCGAGGTCGCGAAAGCTCGCGCGCTCCCCCCCACGCGCCATCAGGTGGAGCGTCATCTTCTCCAACAAGTCGCGGCGCTTGGCCTCGTGGTCGAGGTCCCTGGCGCCCTTGGTTCTGGACAAGGTGGTCGTCCCCCTTCGCTTGCAAAATACTGTCGTCGTTGAGGCTGCGCAAACCTTGGCCCCCTCGAAATCCAGGGGGATCGCGGACGCGGCGGTCTTTCGAGGCCGCGTCCGCGTCCGGCGTGTCAGGTCGTCGCCGCTCGTTTCTGGGCCCGGTAGGTCTCGACGGGCAAGCCGCCGACGCCCCAGTTCTCCAGCGCGACCTCCTCGATGACGACAAAGGTCGTGTTGGGGTCTTTGCCCAGCACCGCGCTCAGGAGCGTCGTTACGCCCTCGATCAGGCGCGCCTTCTGCTCGGCGGTGACGCCCTCTCGGGTCACCTGGATGTTCACATAGGGCATGGGCTCATCCCTTCTCGATGATCTGGAAGACCTTGGCGATGATCCGCCAGCGGCCGTCCTCGCGGACCAGGGTCAAAAGATCGACGAAGTCGCGCGCGCCCAGCGTGCAACGCACCCGTGCGGCGGCGGCGTTGTCCCCGGCGAAGGCGATCTCGTCGATGATGTCCCGGCGCGGATCGGCCGAGGCGGCCGGCGGGGTGCGCCCGCGCACCACCTCGAAATAGGTGGGCATGTCGCGATAGAGCGGCGGGGTCTCATCGGCGGTCGCGTAGATCGCCCGGGGATGAAAGACCTCGGCGAGCAGATCCACGTCGCAGGCATAGAGCGCGTCGAAGTACTTCTGGAGGACGTCCTGGACGCCGGCGAAGTCGCTCATGCGGCGTCTCCGGCGGGCAGGAGGCCTTCTTCGACCAGCGCGCTGCGGACGGCCGGACGCGCCTGGACCTGGTCGACGAACCGCGCCGTGTAGGGCCAGCCCGCCAGGGAGACGCCGATGAAGCGCGTCCAGTTCAGGACCACGAACAGATACGCGTCGGCGACGGTGAAGTCTTCGCCCAGCAGGTAGCGCCGGCCATCGGCCAGTTGGCGTTCGACGTCGTCGAGGCGTCGTCCCAGATGGGCCTCGGCCTGGGCCTTGTCGTCCGCGCTCATCGGGCGGCCGGAGAACCAGGGCGCAAACGCCTTGTGCAGTTCGGACGAGATGAAGGCCAGCCACTCCTGCAGCCGGACGCGCTCCAATCCGCCGGCCGGCGGCGCCAGGCCCCGCTCGGGCGCGAGGTCGGCCAGATACTGCAGGATGGCGGGGTTTTCGGTGATCACCACGCCGGGGCTGATCTCCAGCGCCGGTACGTAGCCTTTCGGGTTGATGCGCTTGTAGTCAGCGCCGGTGGCGGTGGTTCCCTTGGTCGTGTCGACAGGGACGGCCGCGAACGGCAGGCCCAGTTCGATCAGGGTGATGCGGGCGGCCAGCGAACAGGCGCCGGGCTTGAAGTAGAGGTGCATGGCGACGTCTCCAGTTTGAGTGCCGCCGCGCACCTATGGGCACAGGTCACCCTTGCCAACCTAGTTTCCAAGAGTTACCGCGTTTTGACGTTTCCTGGCGGTAACCGAGCGTCCGACATGGCCCTGAAAGTCCGCAAGAACCGCAGCGCCCCGCCGCCCGAGCCCTGCGCTTTGACCGAGTGCATGGCGGTGATCGCCGGGGCCTGGGCTCCGAACGTGATCTGGCACCTGCGGGCCGGCCCAAGGCGCTTCAGCGAGCTGCGGACCGACATTCCGCCGGTGTCGGCCAAGGTGTTGTCCCAGCGCCTGAAGGAACTGGAAGCCAAGGGCGTACTCTCGCGAACGATCCAGCCCACCTCGCCGCCGTCTGTGGAATACGCCCTGACGCCGCTGGGCGAGGGGCTTGTCCCGGCCCTGGAGGCGATCGTGGCGGTGGGCCATAAGCTCAAGGCGGCCCATACAGCGGCGCGCTCGTCGGCGGCGGCCTGAGCGGGATCAGCGCGGGTCCAGGCTGAGCAGATAGGCCTTGAGGTCGGCGCGCTGGTCGTCGTCGAGCTTGACCTGCGGCATGCGCGGGTGGGTCTGGGGCGAGCCCTCCTCGGGCGGCGATTTCGGCGACAGCATGCCTTCGGACAGCACCTGGTCCAGGCGGCCCGGCGGATAGCGCAGATAGAGCTTGGCGAAGGCTGGCGCGTCAGGCAGGGCGCTCTTGGCCTCGCCCATCGCATGACAGCCGCCGCAATGACGCTGGGCCAGCTTCTGGCCATTGGCCGCCGAGGCCTGGGCGGCGGCGGCGGTCGCCGTGATCAAGAGGCCCCCCGTGAGCAGGGCGGTGGCGGCGAGGGGGCGGATGGTGCGCGGCATCGGCGGAGCTCCTGAGCTGGCGAAGGCTACGACATTCCGGTCGCGGCGGTATTGGGTACGAACACCTATCGGCGGATGAGGGCGAACGCGGTTAGACGCCTTGACGCACCTTTATACTGTGTGACATACAGTGTGCATCACACACCATGTGATGCACACTATGTGGCGCACACCGAATGCCGACCGATACGGACATCTTTGAATCGCTCCGCCAGGAGCTGCGGCGAGGGACCCTGATCCTCGCCGTCCTCGCCCAGCTTCGGGAGGAGCGCTACGGCTACAGCCTGCGTCAGGCGCTCTCGACCGTGGGTGTGGAGATCGACGAAGGCGCGCTCTATCCGATGCTGCGCCGGCTGGAGGCCCAAGGCCTGCTGGCCAGCGAATGGCGCGAGGAAGACAAGCGAAAGAAGCGTTTCTATCAGCTGTCGAGCGAGGGGCGGGCCGTGCTGGTCCGCCTCGCCGACGAATGGCGCGCGATCAACGCCGCCCTGGAGCCGCTGTTATGAGCGCGGCCACTCTCACCAAAGGACCCCATGACATGAGCGATCTGATTGATCGTTACCTGGGCGCTGTCGCCGCCCTGCTGCCCAAGGCCTCGCGCCAGGACATCGTCGCCGAGCTGCGCGACCTGATCATGAACCGCGTCGAGGAAGCCGAGGCGCGCCTTGGTCGTCCCCTCGACAAGCGCGAGACCGAAGCCCTGCTGCGCGAGATCGGCCATCCGATCGCCATCGCCGGCCGCTATGGCTCGCGCTCGGCCCTGATCGGCCCCGAAATCTACCCGTTCTGGCTGTTCGGCGTGAAGGCCCTGCTGGCGGTGACGGCTCTCGCGACAGCTATCCCGGCGGGCATCGCGCTGCTCACCGGTCATGGCGACGCCGGTCTGATGATCCGAGCCATCACGGACTTCATCCCGACGGCGTTCTGCCTGATCGGCGCGGCGACCCTGATCGGCGCCGCCATCGAGCGCGGCTGGATCGGGACGGAAGGCTTCCGGAACTGGAAGGTCAGCGAGTTGCCGCGCGTGCCCGACAGCCGAGGGTGGTTCGTCAAGAGCCGCTTTGACGGGCTGTTCGAGTTGGTGGCGACGCTGCTGTTCATTGGGTGGTGGACGGGAGTCGTCGCGTTCCCCGTAGACAATGTCATCAAGACGCGCGGAGGCGAGGCCTTCCTGCAGATTTCGCCCGTGTTCCAGACGCTTTACTGGCCGATCCTGGCCCTGGCGGTCGCCCAGGTGGTTTCATCGCTGTTCCTGGTCGTCAAGCCGGGCTGGACGGCTGTTCGTAATCTCGCCGAGATCGCCGGCGCTTTGGGCGGCCTAGCCTTGGTGTGGGTGTTGTGGCCCGCTCAGCCTCTGGTCACGGTCATGGCGTCCGCAGCCTCGGAAGCGGGACT
>NCDQ01000268.1 GCA_002280275.1 Caulobacter vibrioides
ATGAAGGCGCGCGTGCCGTCGATGGGGTCGAGCACCCAGACGAATTCGGCCTCGGGACGATCCTCGCCATACTCCTCGCCGATCACCCCGTGCTCGGGATAGTGTTCGGCGATCAGCTTGCGAATGGCGGCTTCGGCGCCGCGATCGGCCTCGGTGACCGGATCGAAGGCGGCGTGGGTGTCGCGCGGCAGATTCTTGCCCGCACCTTTGTCCTCTAAGCCATGATCAGCTCGGAACAGCGGCAGAATAACCTCCGCCGAAGCCCGGTTCAGGTCGAGGATGAAGGCGTCGAGCGTGGCGAGCCGGTCAGCGGAGAGCGTCATGGGCGGGGATGTAACCTCCCCGCCGCAGGTACGCCACCAGTGACTGTATGTGCTCGCCGACTTTAAGCGTCCACGTGGTCCGCGCCGCCATTCAGCGACTTGGCCAGATCCAGCAAGCGACGGCGCGGACGCTCACCGAGCAGGTAATAGGCCCGGATCAGATCCAGCGTTTCCTTGCGCGCGAACATCTCGCCGCCTTCCGCCGACTCGCTGGACGTCTCGCGACGCGTGTCCGAGAGACCGTCGTAGAAGTAGCCCACCGGCACTTCCAGGGCCTCGGACAGCTGCCACAGCCGGGCGGCGGAGATGCGGTTGGCGCCGCACTCGTACTTCTGAATCTGCTGGAAGCGCACGCCGACCGTGCCAGCCAGTTGCTGCTGGGTGAGACCCAGCAGACGACGGCGGCGACGTAGGCGCTTACCCAGGTGAACGTCGATGTCGTTGCCCATGGAAGCCATGCCCCCTTGTTTCTCCCGACCCGTCCCGAAACGGAACGGTCTGGGTTGACTGCCGCAAGTCGCGTGCCGGGCGAGAGCGACGTTGCGCGATACACTCGGGCGAGCCTACTAAGGTCACATGTCTGAAAAGCGTCAGCCTTGGGTCCAGGACCTTCTTTGGCGGTTGGAAGCCTTGGGCTTCGACCTGTTTATCGGCGCGGTGCGCCTGATGGGCGTGGACCGAGCCTCGGATTTCGGCGGCTGGCTGGGGCGCACGTTCGGGCCGATGAGCGGGGCGCACAAGGTCGCGGCCCGCAATCTGAAGCTCGCCTTCCCCGACAAGGACGCCGCCTGGCACGAGGAGATGCTGCGCGAGCAGTGGGATGGCCTGGGCCGTTCGTTCGCCGAATTCCCGCTGATGGACAAGATCCTGCCGTCCACAGGCCGGGTCGAGGTGGTGAACAAGGAACGCCTCGTCGAGATCGCCGAGAACAGGATCCCCGTGGTGTTCGTTTCGGGACACCTCTCGAACTGGGAGGTGATGCCTGCGGCCATCGTCGACAGCGGCGTGATCTGCGAGATGACCTATCGCGCGGCCAACAACCCCTATGTCGACAAGCGCATCAAGGAGAGCCGCTTCCGCTATGGCGTCCGGCTGTTTGCGCCCAAGGGCGGTGATGGGGCCCGCGAGCTCCTGGAGGGCATGAAGCAGGGCAAGTCGGTGGCCCTGATGAACGACCAGAAGTTCAACAGCGGGGTGGCCGCGCCGTTCTTCGGTCATCTGGCGCACACGGCGCCGGGGCCGACGCGCCTGGCGATCCGCTTTGGTACGGTGCTCCAGCCGATGTCGGTTCAGCGGCTGAAGGGCGCGCGCTTCCGGGCGGTGGTCCATGACCCGATCGTTCCGCCCAAGACGGGGGATCGCACGGCGGACATCGAGGCCGGGGTGCGGATGATCAACGCCTTCATGGAAGATCGCATTCGCGAGCGCCCAGCCGAGTGGTTCTGGGTTCACCGCCGCTGGCCCAACGAGGTCTACGCCGCCCTGGCCGAGCGGGAACGCGCCGACCTCACGGTCAGCTAAATTTCGATCGCGTCGGTCGCAGCGTCCTTCTCGCCATTGCGGCGGAAGGGGCCATGGTACTGCGGGTCCACGCGACGTCGGCGGCAGGGACCGAAATAGTTCGGCGATCGGATGAACGGCCGTTGGTGGAAGATCACGGTGTTGATGCGATCCAGAAGCGACCGCGCGGTTACCGGCTTCACGACGATCTCGGTCACGCCGGCGTCGCGAGCCTCGAACACCCGGTGACGTTCGGCGAAGCCGGTCAGCATGATGATCGGCAGGTACGGATCGACGCTGTCCGGTGAATTTCGGACCAGCTGGGTGAACATCACGCCGTCCAGCGGGCTCATCTTGAAATCGACGATGGCGATATCGGTCTGCCAGTCGCGTAGGATCTGTAGCGCCTCAGCGCCGTCCATCGCTTCACGGATATGCCGAACGCCAACCCCCTTGAGGATGGTCGAAACGATCGAGCGGATGTGCTGGTTATCGTCCACCAGCAAGAAGCGCAGCTTTTCAAGCACCGCCGACATGCGGGAGCCGTCTCCTCAAGGATCTTGCGGGGAGACCAAGACCGGTGGCCGCTCTCCCGGGCGACCTCGTGTCTCGATACCGGCGGCATAGCTAACGAATGATTGAAACTCGCGCCAGGGGCGAATTGGGCCCGAGCGTCAACTGCGGAACGGACCTGCGCCGACCAGCAGGGACGGATCCATGTTACGGCCACGCCATTTCATCCGCCAGCACAGGTGCGGACCGGTCGCTCGGCCCTCCTTGCCAGTGTGGGCCACGACGTCGCCCTGCTTCACGTAAGTATTGGGCGAAACGAGGACTTTTGACAGGTGGAGATAGGCCGTCACCAGGCCTTGGCCATGATCCAGGAGCAGAAGGCCGCCTTCAAAGTGCAATCCAGTCTCAGCGAAAGCGACCACTGCGGACGCCGGTGCGCGCACTGGCGTCCCGACCGGCGTCGCCAGGTCAACCCCAAAATGGGGACGCTTGGGCTCGCCGTTGAGAATGCGCTGGCCGCCGAAGCGGGCGGAGCGCCGCGCGCCTGCAACCGGAAGTATGAATCCCTCGCGAAAGCCCTCGATATCGGCCTGACTGGCGAAGCCGGCCAGCTTGCGGACGTTCTCGGCGGCCAGACGCTCCAGCAACACCGGATCGGTCGGCGTCACCTGCTGGGACGGTAAGCCGTCGATGCGTTGGATATCGAAGTCGCCGGGTGTGACGGCGCGTTCGTCGATCGCGGAGCCGTCCGCGGTGGTCACCGTCAGGACCGAAGTCGCGGGCGCGTCGCGATCAAAGCCGATCACGAACCAGCCATCGGCTGAGGCGGTGGCCATCGGCTCGCCGTCCAGAGCGATCGTCGCGCGGGGCGCGGTGCGACCCACGGCGTAGCCGCCCTGAACGAACTTTCCCGACAGCGACAGGCCCGGCGCGGCGGCGTGCGCCAGGCGGGGCAGACCCAGGGTCAGCGGAAGCGCGGTCAGAACCGCGCGACGGCTCAGGCCCCTTGCCAACGCTTCAGCGCCTCGGCCGGACCGGCATAGGCCTCCTGGTGCTCGGGGCTCCAGTAGCGCAGCGCCTCCAGCGGGATCTGCTTGTTGCTGACCGCGCACAGCACAAAGCGGCCGGGCGAGAGCACGGCGTACTCGCCGTCGCCATAATGCAGGACGGCCATGCCGTCGGACTTGCCGAGATCACGATCGAAAGCGTTCATGAGATCATTCTACGCCAAGCCGCCGTTTCAGAACAGATCGCCCTGACCGGCGGGCGGCGCGGCGGGTTTAGCGCGGGGCTTGGGCGCCGGCGCCGATGTCGGGGGCGGCGGGACGAAACCGCCTTCGCCGTCGATGACCGCGTCGCGATCACCGCTCTTGAACTTCAGGTTCACGCGCTCGCCGGAAGCTAGATCGCCCGCCGAGCGGGCCAGGGTCCCATCGCCCTTGCGCACGAGGGCGAAGCCCAGCTCCAGCGGGCGCTCGGGGTTCAGCGATTGGCGTAGCTTTTCGAGATTGGTCAGGCGGTCGGTGTCGCGCTGCAGGCG
>NCDQ01000269.1 GCA_002280275.1 Caulobacter vibrioides
GCCCTGCTGGCGGGCGCCTCGCCGCTGGGCATCAGCCGCCCAACGCCCCAGCCGCAGGCTGTCCTGACCAACCCGGCCTATCTGACTCAGGTGCTGCAACTAGGCTTTGGCATCCCTTCGGCGATCGCGCCTGGCATCGCCGCGAACCTGAAGCCGATCCATCGAGAGGAATTCGCCAACTACGGCGAGAACACCACCTACGACGTCTATGCCGACGGCACGCTGCGTCTGACCGACAAGCTCGAGCTCACGGCGGGTGTTCGCTACACGAGCGAAGATCGTGAAGCGGCTTATCGCTCGACCGTCCAAAACGGTCGCTCGATCTTGGGTGTCCTGCTCGCCGCGCCGACGCCGACCAACCTGTTCCTGGCCGCGCAACCCAACGCGGTGAACAATCCCGGCCTGCCGCTCTTGGGTCTGCTCAACCAACCCACCACCAACAATGGCGACACGTTCAACAAGTCGATTTCGGACACCGGCGTGACTTGGCGCCTCGTCGGTCGCTATGCGGCTTCCGAGGATGTCAGCCTCTACGCCTCGTTCGCGCGTGGGCGTCGCCCGGACGTCATCTCGACCAGCGCCCCGGCCGCGCCCCTGGGGCAACCGCGCTTCAGCACAGTCGACGCCGAGGTGGTCGACAGCTACGAAGCCGGCGCCAAGGGCAAGTTGATGGACGGTCGCCTGTACCTGTCGGGCGCGGTGTTCCGCTATGACTACGACAACTTCGCCACGACCTTCCGCCAAGGCGCCCAGGTCGTGACGCTCAACGCCGGTGAGGCCAAGGCCTACGGCTTCGAGGGCGAGGCGCGACTGCAAGCCGGTGATTTCTGGACCCTGTTCGGGACCTACGGCTACAATCACGCCCGTCTCGAAAGCGGCCTCCGCAAGGGCAACCAGTTCCGCCTTTCGCCCGACCACGCCGTGTCGGTGGGCGCGCTGTTCAGCCGCGAGGCGCTCGGCGGCAAGGTGACGTTCTCGCCGACCTACACCTGGCGCTCGAAGATGTTCTTCGACGACAACAACGACCGCGCCGACCTGCAATCGGCCGGCCTGTTCCCCGACACCAAGGTCGATGAGTTCCAAGACGCCTACGGCCTGCTGAACGTGCGCCTGGGCTTTGGCGCGGTCGATGATCGCTGGAAGATCGAGGCCTTCGTCGAGAACCTGAACGACGAGCGGTATCTGAAGGACGCGGGCAACACCGGAGACAGCTTCGGCATCCCGACCTTCATCGCCGGCAAGCCGCGCTTCATGGGCGTGGGCGTCACGTTCCGTCACTAAAAAGCACGCGCCCGGCCCGACATGGCTTATGTCGGGCCGGGACTTCAGGGGCATCCGGGGAGAGCATCATGACCATTGATCGTCGCAGACTGTTGGGCCTGCTCGGCGTTTCGGGCGCCGCCGCCGGTGAAGCCGCCGCTCAACCGATCAGCTATTTCAAAGGCGCCGTCGCCTTTGAGCATGGGGTCGCCAGCGGTGATCCTGGTCTCACCTATGTGATCCTCTGGACCCGCGTGACGCCCAAAGAGACGACGACGGGCGACATCGAAGTCGACCTGGAGGTCGCCGCCGACCCTGACTTCAAGACCCTGGTCACGGCCAGCCGCGGCCTGCGGGCCCGCGCCAGCCGAGACTGGACGGTCAAGCACGACCTCGACGGCCACGGCCTGAAGCCGGGGACGGAATACTGGTATCGCTTTAAGGCCAATGGCGTGACCTCGCCGGTGGGGCGCACCAAGACTCTCGTTAAGGGCGCGGCGAAAGACGCGGTGCTGGCCGTCGTCTCCTGCAGCCTTTACCCGAATGGCTATTTCAACGCCTACGACGCCATCGCCAAGCTGCCGCGCGTCGACGCCGTGGTCCATCTGGGCGACTACATCTACGAGTACGGCGGGGCGCCGCAGGACTACGGGATGAACTCGCCGGTGGCCGAGTCGCGCGCGCCTCAGCCGCCGCACGAGATCGTCACCCTGGACGACTATCGTCGCCGCCACGCGCAGTACAAGACCGATCCGGCCCTGCAAGCCGCTCACGCGCGCGCGCCCTGGATCGTGGTGTGGGACGACCACGAAACCGCCAACGACAGCTGGGTTGGCGGCGCTGAGAACCACAATCCCGACAAGGGCGAGGGCGATTGGACCGCCCGCAAGGCCGCCGCCCTGAAGGCCTATTACGAGTGGATGCCCATCCGGGAAGCGGCCTTGCCGGAAGCCGCTTGGCGGTCATTCCAGTTTGGCGATGTCGCCTCGCTGCTGATGGTCGAGACGCGGCTGACGGCGCGGACACCCGAGCTGAGCTATGACCGCGACATGCCGATCGTCGATGGCAAGCCCGACGTCGCGGCCTTCGCGGCCAAGTGGAAGGATCCGTCCCGCCGGATGCTGGGCGAGGGCCAGGAACAATGGCTGGCCAGCCAAGTCGGGGCCTCGGTTCAGGCCAAGACCGCCTGGCAGGTTCTTGGCAATCAGGTGGTGATGGCGCGCGTCGCTTCCCCCAACCTGAAGGCCACCATGGGCGAGGCCGCCTATGGCGCCCTGCAGGCCAAGCTGCCGGAATACGCCCGCAAGCGAGTGGATCAGTCGGTGGCGATGTCGGCCTTCGACGTGCCTTCCAATCTCGACGCCTGGGACGGCTATCCGGCCGACCGGCAACGGGTCTACGACATCTTCACAGAGGCCAAGGCCCGTCCGATCGTGCTGGCGGGTGACAGCCACATGTTCTGGGCCAACGAGCTTTGGAATGACGCGGGCCAACGTCGCGTGGCTGTCGAGTTCGGTACGACCTCGGTGACCTCGCCGGGCTATGGCGACGTCCTGCCGGGCGTGCCGATCGGCGAGGCCTTCGTGCAACGGAACAAGGAAGTCAAATACGCTCACCCGAGCGCCAAGGGCTTCGTGTTGCTGACCCTCGAGCATGGCAAGGCGACCAGTGAGCTGATGGCCGTCTCCACCATCCATGAGCCGACCTACACGGTTAGCGCGCTCAAACGTTTCGTCGTCACGCCGACGGCGGACGGCGGGGTGGAGGCTCTGCGGGACGTCTAGTGTCGGTCGAGCGCCAAGCGCAGGCCGAACGCGATGAACACCAGGCCGGTGGTCCGGTCCAGCCAGCGGACCACCACCGGCAATCGCAAGAGCCCTGCGATAGGGACGGTGGCTGCGATGAGCAGCGCGAACCACAACAGGCCCTCCACGACGTGAACCGTCGTGAGCAGAAGTCCAAAGCGGGCGGGATCAACGCCGGCTGGCATGAACTGGGGCAGAAACGAAACGTAGAAGATCCCGACCTTGGGGTTGAGCAGGTTGGTCAGCAAGCCGCGTCGCAGCGCTGCGGCGGGGCTTGCGTCGATGGGCTTGGTCTCGCCCGGCTCGAAGGCCTCGCGCGGTCGCAGGATCATGCGCAAGCCCGTCCAGGCGAGATAGAGCGCGCCGGCCCACTTCAGCACCGTGTAGGCTGTTTGGGACGCGGTCAGCAGGGCCCCGACCCCGAACGCGGCGGCCGCGCCCCAGACGAAGCAGCCGATCCCGATGCCGATCGCCGCGCCGGCGGCGCGACGCGGGCCTTCAGCGGCGGCCGTGCGAATGACCAGCGCGGTGTCGAGGCCTGGCGTCAGGGTTAGAAGGCCCGCCGCCAGGGTGAAGGCGATCAGGGCCTCAGGGGTGGTCATGGGTGGGCGTCTCGCGCTCGACCAGCGCGCCGTTCTCGAGCACCCGGTAGAAGCACGACCTGAAGCCGACATGGCATGCGCCGCCGTCGCCGCGCGCGCGCACCTTCAGCAGCACCGCGTCCTGATCGCAGTCGACCCGCAGTTCGATGACGTCCTGCAGCTGGCCGCTGGTGTCGCCCTTCTTCCAAAGCTCACCCCGTGAGCAGGCCATCGGCGTTGAAACGCGGCGCCAGGGCCGAGCCCCGCTCCAGGTCGTGCTTGGTGTGGGCTTGGGGAAACAGGTCGGTGCTCATGGGCCACATATGGCGCAGGCTGCGAGCCTGCGCTAGTTTCCGCGCCGCTTCTGGGGCTAGGGGCGCGTCCGCGCGTCCCAGGGAACGCGATGAACCTGAAAGACCGCATCAAGGCTGGCGTGGCGGCGCTGGACGAGCGGGCGCGGCCATGGGCGCAGCAATCGCGCTGGAACGGCTACGCCTACGAGTTTCTTCTGTTCGGTCTGAAGCAGGCCTGGGCCTGCCTGTTTGGCGCGCTGATGTTGGCGCTGCTGGTCGGCACCAAGCTGTTCTGGCCTGAGGCTGCGCCGATCGCCCGCTATGACTTCCTGGTCGTCGCCGCGATCGCCATCCAGGCCGCCTTGTTGGCGCTAAAGCTGGAGCGCTGGGACGAGGCACTGGTGATTTTCATGTTCCACGTCGTCGGCACGATCATGGAACTTTTCAAGACTGCTCAAGGCTCTTGGATCTAT
Organism: Caulobacter vibrioides; assembly: GCA_002280275.1. GTDB lineage: Bacteria > Pseudomonadota > Alphaproteobacteria > Caulobacterales > Caulobacteraceae > Caulobacter > Caulobacter vibrioides_A. The sequence continues at coordinate 4,413 of NCDQ01000269.1, forward strand.
CCCGAGGAGAGCGTCTTGCGGATCGGCGGCGTGCCGCTGTTCACCGGCTTCATGTACGCCTGCGTCGGCAGCTACATCGCTCGCATCTGGCGATTGTTCGACATCACCTTCATCCGCTACCCGCCGTTCTGGACCACGCACATCCTAGCGGTGCTGATCTACGCCAACTTCTTCACCCACCACTACATGATCGATATCCGCGTGGGGCTCTTTGCGCTGTCCGTGCTGCTGTTCGGGCGAACCTGGTTCGTGTTCACGCCCGACCAGACCGCGCGCCGCATGCCCATGCTGATGGGCGCGGTGCTGGTGTCATTCTTCATCTGGATCGCCGAGAACCTCGGCACCTTCGCCGGCGCATGGATCTATCCCAGCCAGGCCGAAGGTTGGCGCATGGTGCCCTTCGAGAAGATGGGCGCGTGGTACCTGCTGATGCTGATCAGCTTCGTGCTGGTGACGCTTGTGCACCCACCGGTGCACGCTTGCGTGGCGCGGATCCGTCAGGGGATCTGGCGGGCGGCTTAGAGGGCTATCGTCTGAGCGAGATCATCGCTTGTCATCCTGGCCGCAGCGCAGCGGAGAGCCGGGACCCAGGGTCAGCCGCACTGGGTTTGGCCCCTGGGTCCCGGATCGGCCTGCGGCCGTCCGGGATGACGCGGATTTTTGCTGTTACTTCTTCACCAGGTCCATGAAGCGCTGCTGCAGGACCTTGTCGGTCTTGAACACGCCGCGGAACTGGGTCGTGATGGTCGAGACGTCGTGATGGTGCACGCCGCGGGTGCTCATGCACTGGTGCTCAGCGTCGATCAGAACGGCCACGCCGGCAGCGGACAGGTGGTCCTCGATGGCGTCGGCGATCTGCATGGTCATGGTCTCCTGGGTCTGGAGACGCTTGGCGAAGATCTCGACAAGGCGCGCCAGCTTCGACAGGCCCACGACCTTGCCGGTCGGCATATAGGCGACCCAGGCCTTGCCCAGGAAGGGCGCCATGTGGTGCTCGCAGTGGCTTTGCACGTCGATGCCGCGCAGCATGACCATGTCGTCATAGCCCTGCACGTCCTCGAAGGTGCGCGACAGTTCCTTGGCCGGATCGCCGTGATAGCCGGCGAACCATTCGTCGAACGCCTCGACCACGCGCTTGGGCGTGTCGATCAGGCCTTCGCGCTCGGGATTGTCGCCGGCCCAGGCCAGCAACGTCCGCACGGCGGCCATGGCCTCGTCCTTGGAAGGGCGCTGAACGGGTTCAAGATCAAGACCGGTCGTGTCGTCAGAGCCGATCAGGGTTCGCTCGCGGGTCAGTGCGTCCATTTTGGAGGGGTTCTTTCCACGGGCTGAGTTGCGCCGAGACGCCGATCGCCTCGGAATGACGCGTGCCACCCGTTTCACATACGGCTGGGCCGGGAACTTAGACGCATGACGCCGTGGCCCTTGCCGTAACAGAAAGCTATATGGGGCCGTTCCTGGGGTGGGCAACACCCTTCCGCTACGTCAGAACCCAGAGTCATGACCCTGAAGATCCACGACACCCTGACGCGCGAAAAGCGCGACTTCGTTCCCGCCGATCCCAAGCGGGTGACGATGTATGTCTGCGGTCCGACGGTCTACAACTACGCCCACATCGGCAACTTCAGGCCGGTGGTGGTGTTCGACGTGCTGTATCGCGTGCTGCGCCACCTCTATGGCGAGGACGCCGTCGTCTATGCCCGCAACGTCACGGACGTGGACGACAAGATCAACAAGAAGGCCGCCGATGAGGGCGTGCCGATCAGCGTGATCACCGACCGCTATCTGGCGGCCTATCATGAGGACGCCGACGCCCTGGGCGCCTTGCGGCCGGACCTTGAGCCCAAGGCCACCGAGCACATCGGCGCGATCCTCGAAATGATCGGCCAGCTGGTCGAGAATGGCAGCGCCTACGCCGCCGAGGGCCACGTGCTGTTCGACACCCAGAGCTTCGCCGACTACGGCCAGCTGTCGGGCCGGCCGCTGGACGAGATGATCGCCGGCGCCCGTGTCGAGGTCGCCCCCTACAAGCGCCACCCGGCCGACTTCGTGCTGTGGAAGCCGTCGAAGGAAAACGAGCCCGAGTGGGAAAGCCCCTGGGGCGCGGGCCGTCCGGGCTGGCACATCGAATGCTCGGCCATGATCGACAAGGCGCTGGGCCAGACCATCGACATCCATGCCGGCGGCATCGACCTGACCTTCCCGCACCACGAGAACGAGGTGGCCCAGAGCCGCTGCGCCCACAAGACGCCGGTGCTGGCCAACTACTGGATGCACAACGGCTTCCTCGACATGGGCGGGGAGAAGATGTCGAAGAGCCTGGGTAATGTGATCATCCCGCACGAACTGCTCAAGACAGTTCCGGGTGAAGTGATCCGCTGGGCGCTGCTGTCGGCGCACTACCGTCAGCCGCTGGATTGGACGCCAGAGCTGCTGGAGCAGTCCAAGAAGTCGCTGGACCGCCTGTACGGCGCCCTGCGCCGCGCCAAGGATGTTGCGCCCGACCAAGCCATGGAGGCCCCGGCCGACGTGGTCTCGGCCCTGATGGACGACCTCAACACGCCGCTGGCGACCTCTGGTTTCTTCGAAGTGTCGAGCCTGATCGAGAAGGCCCTATCGCCGCCAACAAGGCGCGCCTGCTGGAGGCGGGGGCGCTCCTGGGCTTCCTGCAGGCCGATCCGGACGCCTGGTTTGAGGGCGACGCTTCCGATGAGCTGAAGGCCAAGGTCGAAGACCTGCTGGCCCAGCGGGTCGCCGCCCGCGCCGCCAAGGATTGGCCTGCCGCCGACGCCATTCGCGGTGAGCTGGACGCCCTGGGCGTGGTGGTCATGGACGGCCCGGCCGGGGCCACCTGGCGGATGAAGGACTGACCATGCAACGCGCTGTCGAGCATCGCATCGGGGTCCAGGCGCCGGCCGAGGTCGTCTGGGAGGTCGTTTCGGACTTCGAAGGCTGGGCGCACTGGAATCCGCTCTACCGGCGGGCTGATGGCGTGATGAAGGTGGGCTCGACCCTGGTGCTGGAACAGCACCTGCCGGGTCAGCCGCCCACCGTTATCCAGCCGATCGTCCAAGACTGGGTGCCTTACGAACAGCTGCACTGGCGTTCGAGCCGGCTGGGCGGTTTCGTGACCGCGATCCGTTATCTGGAGATCGAGAGCATGGGCCCGGCCAACGCGACCTTCTCGAACGGTGAGCTGTTCATGGGCCTCCTGCTGCGTTTCGTCGGCCGTGATGAGCGCCGCCGGTTGAAGGCGGCGTTCACCCAGATGGGCGAGGCGGTACGCGATCGCGCCGAGGCGATCTGGTCCGAGCGGTCTACGAGCACCATCTAGGCGACGATGATCGACGATCTCTACAGCGCCAGGATCCTGGGGCTCGTGGCCAACATGCCGCGCGCCGGGCGCCTGGCCGCGCCGCACGCCAGCGCCGAGAAGACCGCCAAGCTCTGCGGCAGCCGGATCAATGTCGATGTCATGGTCGAGGGTGGCAAGGTCGTCGACTACGCCCAGGACGTTTCGGCCTGCGCCTTGGGACAGGCCGCCGCCGCGATCCTGGGAGCGAACGTGATCGGGGCGGAACTTTCCGACATCGAGTTGGCGCGCGACTCGCTTGCCGCTATGCTGAAGGCGAACGGCTCGCCTCCTGCGGGCCGGTTTGCGGAGCTCGCCGTGCTGGAGCCGGTCAAGGACTATCCCGCTCGTCACGCCTCGACGCTGCTGGCGTTCGAGGCGACGGTCGAGGCTGTCCGGAAGGCCACAGGCGTCGGCGAAACGCGAACTAGCACCGCCGGCGCGTCTTGATCGCGACCCCCTTCGGGGTGTGTAACCGCATCGCAACAATTCGCGCGCCGGCATGACCTTCTACGAACGCACCGTCGATTTGGGCCTTAGGGCCTACAAGTTGACGCTCTCGCCTCTCATCGGGCGTCAGTGCCGCTTTACGCCGAGCTGCTCGGAGTACACGGCCGCCGCTCTCAAGGATCATGGCCCGCTCAAGGGCTCCTGGCTGGGGTTGCGACGGATTTGCCGCTGCAATCCGTTTGGTGGATCGGGCTACGACCCGCCGCCGCCGCGACACCAGCCACGCAAGTGGAAATGTGAAGAATGATCGATCTGGTTTTCCCCGATGGCTCGTCGCGTCAGTATCCTGACGGCTCGACGGGGCGCGACGTCGCCGCCGCCATCTCCAAGTCGCTGGAGAAGAAGGCCCTGCTGATCAAGCTGGATGGCCAGCTGCTCGACCTGGACCGCCCGCTGACGCCCGACCTGCTGACCGGCGAGCGCAAGTTCGAGATCCTGACGCGCGAGGCGCCCGAGGCGCTGGACACGATCCGCCACGACACCGCTCACGTCCTGGCCGAGGCCGTGCAGGAGCTGTTCCCCGGCACCCAGGTGACGATCGGCCCGAACGTCGAGGACGGCTTCTACTACGACTTTGCGCGCGACGAGCCGTTCAGCCTGGACGATCTGGAAAAGATCGAAAAGCGCATGAAGGAGATCGTCGACCGCGACGAGAAGATCACGCGCGAGGTCTGGGATCGCAACGAGGCGATCGCGCACTTCGACAGCATCGGCGAGCAGTACAAGGCGCAGATCATCCGTGACCTGCCGGAGTCCGATACGATCACGGTCTACCGCCAGGGGAACTGGAAGGATCTCTGCCGTGGTCCCCACCTGCCGTCGACCAAACACGTCGGCAAGGCCTTCAAGCTGACCAAGCTGGCCGGCGCCTACTGGCGCGGCGACCAGAACAACGCCCAACTGCAGCGCATCTACGGCACGGCCTGGGCCTCGGAAGCCGATCTCGAAGCGCACCTCAAGCGCATCGAGGAGGCTGAGAAGCGCGATCACCGCAAGCTCGGCAAGACCATGGACCTCTTCCACATCCAGGAAGAGGGCAAGGGCATGGTGTTCTGGCACCCGAAGGGCTGGGCGCTCTATCGCGTGCTTGAGGACTACATGCG
>NCDQ01000270.1 GCA_002280275.1 Caulobacter vibrioides
TAGGCGCCGTGGAAGACATCCCCCGCGCCCGTGGTGTTGGTGGCCTGGACGCGGAAGGCGGGGGTGACGCGCGGTTCCGGGTCCTCCGCCGTCAGCCAGAGCGTCCCCTTCTCCCCCCGCGTCACCGCGGCGGCGCGGCAGCCCTCGGCGATCGCCTTGCGCAGACCGTCCACCGGCCGTGCGCCGGGGGCGTAATTGGCCAGGCCGGGCTCGGAGAACACCGCATGGTCGCAGCGCGGCACCAGGTCCAGCAGCAGCCGCGTCTCGCTCTTCTCGCCATCGATCACGGTCGGCACGCCGCGGGCGCGGGCATAGGCCTCGCAGGTTTCGAGCACCGCGCGGCCCAGGCCGCCGGCCTGGCGCTCCGGGGTCACGGTGATCATGCCGACGTACCAGACATCGTCGGCTTGCGGTTCGATCCAGGCGCAGGCGAAGGGCTTTTCCCAGGTCTCGTTGCGGAAGGTCAGGATCGTGGAGCCCGGCTTGGCGGCGAGGTCTGCGCGCAAGGACGCCTCATCGGTGCGCTGGCCGCCCAAAAGCGCGCTCTCACTGGTCCAGCCCTGGGTCGCGGTCTCGCCGCGATAGGCGCTGTTCACCAGAGCGGCGATATCGGCCAGTTCGTGGTCTTGGTAGAGCGTCAGCAGCGGCATGGGCGGGTTCCGAAAGGGCGAGGGCGCGCACGTTAGACCGTACGCCGGGCGGTCAACAATCGATTCCCTGGTATCGATTCCCCAGGGCTAGACCGCGCTTGCCAGACCTTGAGTCGCGGCCGATGGTCCGGCCCATGAAAGCCCGCATCGTCTCGCTGTACCGCCACCCCGTGAAGGGCTTCACGCCCGAGCGCCTGGCGCGCGCCGACCTTGCGGCCGGGGCCTGTTTTCCCTGTGACCGGCTGTACGCCGTCGAGGACGGGCCCAGCGGTTTTGATCCTGCCGCGCCCGCGCACGTCTCGAAGATGAAATTCACGGTGCTGGCCAAGATCCCGGCCGTGGCCAGGGCGCGCACCGCCTTTGACGAGGCCAGCGGCGTCTTGACCGCCCGCGCCGAGGGCCGTCCCGACTTCGCCGGCGACCTGAGCGCGGCGGCGGGACGGGCGAGCTTCGAGGCCTGGCTGGCCGACCTGCTGGGCGATGAGGCGCAGGGCCCGCTGAAGGTGATCGAGGGGCCGGGCGCGCACCGGTTCATGGACAGCAAGTCCGGCTATGTCTCGATCGTCAACCTGGCCAGCGTGCGGGACCTGTCGGTCAAGGTCGGGCGCGATCTCGATCCCTTACGCTTCCGCGCCAACCTTTATGTCGAGGGCTGGCCCGCCTGGGCCGAGAACGAGATGACCGGCCAGACGCTGAGCCTGGGCGCGGCCAAGGCGGCGGTGCTTAAGCCCATCGTCCGCTGCGCCGCCACCCATGTGGATCCCGCCAGCGCCGAGCGCGACGTCGATCTCGTCAAGGCCCTGTTCGACCACTACGGCCACATGTTCTGCGGCATCTATCTGAACGTGACGCAGAGCGGCGCGGTGGGCGAGGGGGATGCGGTGGTGGCGGGGTGATCAGCCGAGGTGGCTTGGCGCGTCCATCTGCTGATGCAGCACGCGCACCACAATGACCTCGTCATGATCGGCCGCATAGAAGATGACGTGGGAGCGAAAGATCTGCTTGCGGCAGTCCATGTCTTCCACGATCGCACCGTGGCTTGGATCTGTGGCGATCGCTTCGAAAGTCTTGGTCAGCTCGCGGATGTATCGGTCTGCGGCCCGACGTCCCCAGACGCTGACCGTATAGGCCCAGATTTCTCGCACGTCGTATCGTGCGCGAGGCGTCAGGCGATAGGCGCTCACGATTTCGCGTCGTAGTCAGCGTTCGTCTCCGCCAGAAAGGCCTCCACGTCGAAGGCCTCAGGCTTGCCGCTGTCCCAGCCCTCCTTCAGGGCGCCTCGCAGCGCGGCCAGTTTGGCTTCCTGATTTTCCAGCAACCGAAGCCCGGCGCGGACGACCTCGCTGGCCGATCCATAGCGGCCTTCTTCGATCTGCTCGGCGATGAAGGACTGAAAGTGCTCGCTGAGCACGATGGAGGTATTCTTGCTCATGGCGTCTTCTCTCATCGGCGAAAGGCACGTGCTCTAATACCAAAATCTGGTACCGCATTCAATCTCGCCTCCCGGCCGCCGACGCGCTAAATCCCCGCTCATGACCCTGACTCTCGTCAAAGCCTGGACCGCCGCCAAGGATCGCCTGAAGAACGCGGGCATCGACCAGCCGTCGATCGACGCGCGCCTGATGCTGGAGGTCGCCGCCGGCGTCACCCGCACCGAAATCGTCACCGATCCCTACCGCGAACTGACCGACGAGCAGATCGCGACGCTGGACGCCTACCTGGAGCGCCGCGCGCGCCGTGAGCCGGTCAGCCACATCATCGGCCGCAAGGGCTTCTGGAAGATCCTGCTGCAGGTGAACAAGAACGTCCTGACCCCGCGTCCCGAGACCGAGGTCATCGTCGACGAGGTGCTCAAGGCCTTCCCGGAAAACATGGCCTTCTCGATGCTGGACCTGGGCGTGGGCTCGGGCACGATCCTCCTGGCGGTGCTGGCCGAGCGGCCGGCGGCCAAGGGGCTGGGCGTCGACGCCTCCAGCGAGGCGCTGGCCGTGGCGCGCGAGAACGCCGCCAATCTGGACCTCAACAACCGTGCGGCCCTGATGCACGGCGACTGAGGTCCGTGAACACGAACCGCGTCTGGCCCTGGATGGCGGCCCCGACGGCCTGAACGCCTATCGCGAGCTGGCGCCGGAGATTCTGCGGGTGCTCAAGCCGGGCGGTCTGTTCGCGGTCGAGATCGGCTATGACCAGTCCCAGGCCGTCGAGGCTCTGTTCCGCGCGGCGGGCGCCACCGAGGTTCGCACGGTCAAGGATCTGTCGACGCACGACCGCGTGGTGCTGGGGGTGAAAAATCCCTTGGAAACCCCCGCGTGAACCGGTAGACGAGTCTCGTCTCCTTCCAGATCGCCGGGTGACGGGAAAAGCAGTCGTCGAGCACACTTGGGTGTCTGACGCTTGCGACGCTCCCCTGGCAGGCGCGCCCGGTCCGCCGGTCGCCGCGCCGAATGAGCAGGATGGGGGCTCTACGGAAACCAGTGTCTCTGAAACCGACCAGGGTTAGACCCGCTCAGAGACCAGCAAGGCCGGACGCGCCAGCGCAAGACTGACCTCCGGACAGGTTCAGAGAGAACATGAGAGATTTCAAAGGCATGAAGCGCCAACGTGGCCGCAATAATCGCGGCGGCAATGGCGGCAAGCCTCAACAGCACAACGCCAACCGCGCGTTCGACTCCAACGGCCCCGAGGGCGTGAAGGTCCGCGGCGCGGCGCAGAGCGTGTACGAAAAGTACCAGCAGCTGGCCCGTGACGCCTCGTCGTCCGGCGACCGCGTGCTGGCCGAGAACTATCTGCAGCACGCCGAGCACTATTTCCGCGTCCTGCGTGCGATCCAGCCGAATCGTCCGGTCGCCGACATCGTCGGCAAGGACGTCTACGCCGCCTACGAGATCGACTTCGAGGCCGAGCCGCCGGAAGAGCCCGAGGTCGTCGAGCAGCCCGCCGAGGGCCAGGCCGAAGGCGCCGAGGGCGGTGAGAACGGCGAACAGCGTCGTGACCGCTTCGAAAGCCGCGACCGCAACCGTGATCGCGACCGCAACTTCGAGGGCCGCGACCGTAATCGCGACCGCGACGAGCGTCCGCGCGAAAGCCGTGACGGCGAAGGCCGCCGCGACCGCTGGCGCGATCGCGATGATCGTCCCCGCGACGAGCGCCCGCGTGACGATCGCCCCCGCGAAGACCGCTTCCGTGACCGTGACGACCGTCCCCGTGATGATCGTCCGCGCGAGGATCGTCCCGCCGCCGAGGGCGAAGCGCCGCAGGGCGAGGGCGACTTCCGTGAGGGCCGCCGCCGCCGGGACCGCAACCGCGATCGTGACCGCGACTGGCAGCCGCGCGGCGAACGCGATCCGATGGCCGTGATCGAGCCCGAGGCCTCGCCGCTGACCGCGGAAGCGCCGGCTGGCGAAGGCTCGCCGATGCTGCGCGGCCAGGACGGCGCCGTCAGCCACGCCCCGGCCTTCCTCGGCCGCAAGGCTGATCGCGCCCCGGAGGCCGTCGCTCCGGCGCCAGTCGAGGCGCCCGCTTCGGAAGACGGCGAAGAGATCAAGAAGCCGCGCCGCCGCCGCGCGCCGCGCAGCTTCGAGGCGGGCGAAGGCGCGTCGGCCAAGCCTGAAGCCGAAGACGCCTGAGGTCGAACGCTCAGACGAAAGATCAAAGCCCCGTTCCTCATAGGGACGGGGCTTTTTGTTACTGATCCTTGGTTACTCTCTTTTGGATTGAGCGACGGTCTAGCAAGGCGACAACTCCGGCGTTAGGGTCTTGGCCTCAGAAGCCGAGGCCTGTGCATGGCGAGTAAGCTCTCCTCCTCCGCCAAGGCGGCGGTGAAACCAGCCGTGGTGGACGCGCGCTATCGCGCGATCGTCGACACGGCGGTCGACGCGATCGTCGTCATCGACGAGCGCGGACGGGTCGAAGCCTTCAACCCCGCCGCCGAGCGCCTGTTCGGCTACGCGGCCGCCGATATGGTCGGCCAGAACGTCCATGTCCTGATGCCCGAGCCCTATCACGGCGAGCACGATGGTTATCTGTCGCGCTATCGCGACACCGGCGAGCGGCGGATCATCGGCATCGGACGCGAGGTCGAGGGGCGGCGCAGCGACGGGACCACCTTCCCGCTGGAGTTGTCGATCGCCGAGTGGAACGACGGCAAGCAGCGGTTCTTCACCGGCGTGATGCGCGACATCACCGACCGTCGCCGCGCCGAGGAACTGCAGCGGCTGATGATCAACGAGCTGAACCACCGGGTGAAGAACACCCTGGCCACGGTGCAGTCCGTGGCCGGACAGACCCTGCGCAACGCCGAGAGCCTGGACGATGCGCGCGACAGCCTGACCCGGCGGTTGCTGGCCCTGTCGCGCGGCCATGACATCCTGACCCGCGAGAGCTGGGACGGGGCGGCGCTGACCGACATCGTCGCCACCGTCGTCGCCGCCCATGGCGAGGCGGAACGGTTCGCTCTGGATGGGCCTTCTGTGAGGCTGGCGCCGAAGGCGGCGCTGGCCCTGTCGATGGCGCTGCACGAACTGATGACCAACGCGACCAAGTACGGGGCGCTTTCCAATACGGCGGGTCAGGTGCGCATCACCTGGCGGCGCGAAACCGAACAAGGCGACACGCGCCTGAAAATGATCTGGGAGGAAACCGATGGGCCAACTGTTGCGCCCCCGACCCGCCAGGGCTTTGGGACCCGCCTCATCACCGGCGGGCTCGCCCGGGAACTCGGGGGGGAGGTTCGCCTCGGCTATCCGGAGAGCGGCGTCGTCTGCGAGATCGACGCGCAACTCGGCAAGACCGGCGAGTCTAACCGCTTCTTCCGAGGCGCGGCCTGATCCCCTGCGGATCCTGGTGGTCGAGGACGAGCTGTTTGTCGCCATGCTTGTCGAGGACTTGCTGAGCGACCTGGGCTGCGCCGTCATAGGGCCCGCCGCCTCGGCCCGCGAGGCGGTGGCCGCAGCCGAGGCCAACGGTTTCGACCTGGCTCTGCTGGACGTGAACCTGGGTGACGGCGAAACCTCGTTCCGGGCCGCCGAGATCCTGCGCGAACGCGGCGTGCCGTTCGCCTTCATCACTGGCTATGGCGACCAGGGGGTGCGTCCCGACCTGCGCGACGCGCCGATCCTCTCCAAGCCGATCGACCCGCGCCAGCTGGCCAAGGTCATCGCCCGGCTGGGAGAGGCGTAAGCGTTACAGTTGCGTCCCGGACCGGCGCCGGAGATAAGGCTTGTGTCGACTTCGAAACACAGTTCGCCGAGCCCATGACCCTGCCGCGTCTGATCCTTCCGCTGCTGATGGCCGCCGCCTGCGCTCTGGGCGGCTGCGCCTATAATCCTGACCTTGGTCGCGACCAGCTGTTGATCGTCAATGACAACAACCTGGCGGCGCAGGGCGAGAAGGCCTGGGCCGAGACGCTGCGTAACAGCTACGTCTCCAAGGAGCCGCGCAAGAACGCCCGTGTGCAGGCGGTGGGTCAGCGGGTGATCACCGCGGCGGGCCTGGCCGGTCGGCCCTGGGACTATGCGGTGTTCCTGGACGAGGCCCCCAACGCCTTCGTGCTGCCCGGCGGTCATGTCGGCGTGACGGTGGGGCTGCTGACCCTGGTCGAGAACGATGACCAGCTGGCCGCCGTCATCGGCCACGAGGCCGGTCACGTGGTGGCCCGCCACGCCGCCGAGCGGGTGTCGCAGGAAACGACCTCCAAGGTTCTGCTGGGCATCGCCAAGGCCGCCGCCGGCGGCACCGAGTTTGGCAAGCTGCTCAAGGACCACGGCGAGGACGCCACGCGCTATGGCCTCTTGCTGCCGTTCTCGCGCAAGCAGGAGCTGGAGGCCGAC
>NCDQ01000271.1:0-1390 GCA_002280275.1 Caulobacter vibrioides
GCTGATGTAGACGCTCGGCCAGGGCGGCGAAGGCGGGCGGCAGGCGCTCGTCCCGGATGAAGGCGGCCAGCAGGGCGGCCGCGTCGGCCGGCGAAGCGGCCATCAGAGCGGATTGCTCCAGCGCACCGCCTCAGGCAGCGGCAGCGAGGCCTCAAACACCAGGCCCTCGGGCTGGAAGTCAAACCGCGCCTGGCCCTTCTGTTCGCGCCGGATGGAGCTTTCGATCAGGCGCGTGCCAAAGCCTAGGGCGGTGGGCGGCGTCACCGGCGGCCCGCCGATGTCGCGCCAGACGAACGACAGCACATCGGTCACCGGATCAAGTCGCCAGGTCAGGTCAACCCGGCCGCCGGGAACCGCAAGCGCGCCGTACTTGGCGCTGTTGGTGGCCAGTTCGTGAAACACCATCGACAGACCCACCGCCGTGTGTGGGGCGAGCGCCACGGTGGGCCCCGTACGGTCCACCCTGTCGACATGAGCGCTGAGGCTGGCCGTCACCAGGGCCGCCATGTCGGCCTCGCGCCAACCGGTCCGGGTCAACAGGTCATGGGCGCCGGACAGGGCGATCAGGCGGTCGGTGAAGACGCCCAGCGGCGCGCCGTCGACCTTGGCGAAGCTCTGGCGCGCCAGGGCCTGCACCGTGGCCAGGGTGTTCTTCACCCGGTGGTTCAGCTCGTTGATCATCACGCCTTGGCGGTCTTCCCGGGCCTTCAGCTCCTGGGAGGCGGTCAGCAGGGCGGCGTGGACGGCGGCGATCTCTTCCAGGCTGTCGCGCGGGGCGGGCCGCAATATCTCGCCCCGTCCGATCGCCGAGGCGTCCTGCACCAGACGCCGCATGTCGCGGTTGATGCGTCGCGAATAGGCTAGCGACAGCCAGACCCCCAGCACCAGCAGCAGCAGGAAGATCCCGGTCCCGACCGCCACTGAGCGGTTCACCGTGCTGGTCAGTTCCTTGCGCGGGATGGCCACCACCAGGGTCCAGCCGGTCTGGGGCGAGCGAGTATAGGCGACCATGGTCGGCACGCCTTCCAGAGAGATGCTCTTGTTCACCCCCTCGGTGGAATGGCGCAGGTTCTCGGTCATGTCGGCCGAGGCGTGGGCGCCGGTGAATTTCTCGTTGAGCCGCGAGCGGGCGATCACCCGCTGCCTGTTGTCGAGCAGGGTCGCCACCCACGTGTCGGGCACCCGCTGCTGGCGGAACACCGAGGTGAACGAGGCGGCTTCCACGACGTAGGACAGCACATAGAACTGGCCCTGCACCGTGATCGGCGTGCCGACGGTGATCACCGGCTTGCCGGCCACCGGGCCCTCCAGGAGGTCCGAAACCTTGTTGCGGCCAGCCGAGAAGGCTTCGGTTTCCTCGCGTGTGCGCTGGATACGCGGCAGTGGGTTT
>NCDQ01000271.1:1480-5335 GCA_002280275.1 Caulobacter vibrioides
GGCCCAGTCGCCGTCGATCAGGGCCTGGTCTGTGGCGAGAGTTTCGGCCACCGAGATTCCGGTGGCGGCCTGGCGGTCGACGGCGCCGTTCAGGGCCCGGCCGGTGGTCACCAGCTGCTGATAAAGGCGCCCGCGCGACTCGCGGTCGGCGCTGGCCAGCAGGAAGCCCATCGCCAGGAGGGCCGGGATCAGTAGACTGACGGTGAGAAGCACCAGCCGGCCGCGCACCGAGCTAGCGCGTCGTCGCAGACTGTATCCCGCCGTTCCGAGCCCTGGCATGCCTGGCGCGCCCGCGTCGACAAGAGCGCCTCGTCGCTCTCTGGATTTGTATATCCGAGCGAGTCGCGCCCGGCGTCCGAAAAATCCCTCATCTCGGTTGACGCATGGCGGAGCCTAGCGCCCCGGTATCCCTTTCCCCGGTTTGTGCGTTATGAAACCCGCATGAAAGCGTTGCCCAACATCCTGACCAGCTCGCGCCTCGTGATGGCGCTGTTCATGTTCGTCGCCCTGGCGGCGGCGGCGGGAGCCGTGCCCTATGTCAGCGAGCAGCTGACGGCCGAGACCCAGTTCCGCCTCGAGCGCTGGGCCTTCTACGCCTTCGTGGTGGCCGCCGTGACCGACTTCGTCGACGGCTGGCTGGCGCGCAAGCTGGACGCGGTCAGCATCTGGGGCGCGATCCTCGACCCGATCGGCGACAAGATCCTGGTTTGCGGCGCACTGCTGGGGCTGATGGCGCTGGGCCCCAACGCCATGGTCGTGCTGCCCGCCGGCCTGATCCTGTTCCGCGAATTCACCGTCAGCGCCCTGCGCGAGGTCGGGGCCGGCAAGGGCGTCAAGCTGCCGGTCACCCTGCTGGCCAAGTGGAAGACGACCCTGCAGCTGGTGGCGATCGGCGCCGAGATGATCCTGGCCTCGTGGAGCGCCTTTGGCCTGCCGCCCGAGCCGGCTCTGGTCGGCGGCTTCACGCTGGTGGCCCATAGCCTGTTGTGGCTGGCCACGGCGGTCACCCTGGTCACCGGCGCACAGTACTGGGAAGCGGCCCGCAAGGCGCTGGTCTAGGGCGGGGCGGCAGGGGCGGATGCGGCCCTTGCAGCCAGTCCGCTAGGGGGGGGCGGGCGCCAAGGGTCGTGCACGGCCTTAAGACCCCCTCCGCAACCCCGGTCTCCGCGCGCTACCCGTCACATGCCGCTGAACCCCTTCAGCCCTCGCTCGTTTCCCTAAGGCGTAGCTTCGGGGAAACCTCTTTCGTGACATTGCAGCAGAGCCTGGCCTTCGCGCTGATCGGCGCGACCGTAATCGCCTTCATCTGGGGGCGGTGGCGCTATGATCTGATCGCGCTGGGCGCGCTAGCGGCCGGCATGGCGCTGGGGCTGATCCCGGTGAAGGCGGCGTTCGACGGCTTCGCCAACGACATCGTCATCATCATCGCCAGCGCTCTTGTCCTGTCGGCGGCGGTCGCGCGCAGCGGCTTCGTTGACATGGTCATGGCCCCGCTGTTGCCCAAGCTGAAGGACGAGCGCAGCCAGGTTCCCGTGCTGGCCGGCGCGACGGCGGTGCTGTCGATGGCCACCAAGAACGTCGGGGCCCTGGCCCTGATGATACCCAGCGCCCTGCAGATCGCCAAGCGCACCGGAGTCCCGCCGGGCCGGCTGCTGATGCCGATGGCGTTCGCCTCCCTGGTCGGCGGTCTGGCCGTGCTGGTCGGCACCTCGCCCAACATCATCGTCTCGGAGGTGCGTCAGGAGGCGCTGGGCGAGCCGTTCAGAATGTTCGACTTCCTGCCGGTCGGCGGGATCCTGACCGTCATCGCCATCGCCTATCTGACGATCAGCTACCGCCTGCTGCCCCGCTCGCGCCAGGCGGCGATCGATGTCGACGCGGCGCTGGCCGCCAAGGCCTATGTCACCGAGGTCGCCGTTCCCGACGATTGGAGCTTCCACGCCAACACCGTCGGCGCGCTGAATAAGGCCGCCGACGGCGCGGTCTCGGTGGTCGCCGTCCTGCGCGGCCGCAAGCGGCTGGAGTCGCCGCATTCCAACCTTAAGATCCATTCAGGCGACATCCTGCTGCTGGAGGGCCAGCAGCAGGAACTGAACCAGCTGATCGTCGCGGCCAAGCTGCGGCTCAGCGACGCCGACCGGCCGGTGGCGATGAACGAGCCGACCGACGAGGTGCGGGTGGTCGAGGCGGTGATCGGCGGCGAAAGCGACCTGATCGGCGAGTCCGCCCGCAGCCTGACCCTCAGCCACGTCCATGGCGTCAACCTGCTGGGCGTCTCGCGCAGCGGTCAGCGGATGACCGGACGCCTGGCGACGATCCGCCTGCGGGCGGGCGACATACTCGTCCTGCAAGGGGGCGAGCAGTCGTTGCCGGCGGCCTTGCAGGCCCTGGGCCTGCTGCCTCTGGCCGAGCGCGAGGTGCGGCTGGGCGGGGTGCGTCACGCCCTCTTGCCGGTGATCATCCTGGCGGTGGCCATGGCGCTGGTCGCGACCGGCGTCGTGCCGGTGGCCGGCGGCTTCTTCGGCGCGGCGGTGCTGGTCGTGGCCTGCGGCGCGCTGCGCATGCGCGAGGCCTACGCCGCGTTGGAGGCGCCGGTGCTGGTGCTGGTGGCGGCGCTGATTCCGGTCAGCGACACCGTGCAGAAGACCGGCGGCGCCGACCTGATCGCCAGCTGGCTGTCGGGGGCCTTCCACGGCTTGCCGCCGATCGCGACCCTGACGGCGATGATGGCGGTGGCCATGGTCGCGACGCCGTTCTTGAACAACGCCGCCACCGTGCTGATCGCCGCGCCGATCGGCATGGGCGTGGCCCAGCGGTTGGGCCTGTCGCCCGATCCGTTCCTGATGGCCGTGGCGGTCGGGGCGGGCTGTGATTTCCTCACCCCGGTCGGCCACCAGTGCAACACGCTGGTGCTGGGGCCCGGCGGCTATCGCTTCGGCGACTATGCGCGCCTGGGCGCGCCGCTGACGATCCTGATCCTGTTGGTCGCGCCGTGGCTGATCGCCTGGTTCTGGCCGTTCACGGGTTAGACCGCGCTACTCGTCCGGAGGTCCGTCCCGAGGTTCGCCCACCGCAGGATCGCTGGGACCGAACAGCAGCCAGGCGTCGTCGTTCAGTTCGCCGCTCTCCTCGCGCTCGACCCGCATCATCGCGGCCAGCCAGCTGGCCCCTGTCATTCGCAGAACCATCGTCGTCTCCTTCGCGATGATGCAGTTGAGAATGAATTGCATTAAGGAGTCTTGCAAGGCCCTTAAGGTGTCAGCGCGGGCGGGGTGCGCGCGCCCGCCTGCAAGATATTCTCGATAGAATTCGCGATCTGGAGAAAGAGCGGAAAAGTCGTCGGCCGGTATTTTCCTTGATATCCCCAGAAATATCGTGTTTATGGCCCCATCGAATTCGCTGCCGCTCGGCCTGCTTTTCCTTGCTCCCGGACCGGGAGCGCCGGACGCGCCTACCGAACTTCCAACGAAATTTGATCGTCTACCGGGCGTTCCGGGCGACGAACACCTATGCCTACAAGGAATATCCCCATGGCGACTGGAACCGTGAAGTGGTTCAACTCCACCAAGGGCTTCGGCTTCATCCAACCCGACAACGGCGGTTCGGACATCTTCGTCCACATCTCGGCCGTTGAACGTTCGGGTCTGGGTTCGCTGAACGAAGGCCAAAAGATCTCGTACGAGCCGGAAGTCGACCGCCGCAGCGGCAAGACCTCGGCCGGCCAGCTGCAAGCGGTCTAACGACCCGCAGCGAGCCAAGAGCGTGACGCCGAAAGTGGGAACCGGTTTCGGCGTCAGTCACGCTCTAAATCTATGATGTAGAGCCCTTTTATCGCGTCAAAGCGTCGACGCTTTG
>NCDQ01000724.1 GCA_002280275.1 Caulobacter vibrioides
GCGCCGGCAGCAGCCGCCCGTTGGCGTCCAGCGCCAGCTCGACGCCGACGCGATATTCGAAACCGGTCGCGCCCGGCTCGTACCACTGGATGTCGACGGTGAAGATGTCATAGCCGTGCGGCAGCAGCTTCGCTGCCATCACCGCGGCATTTGCGCGGGCCTGCTCCTCGTTGATCGTCGCGGCGAAGCTGTCCCAGCTGTTCCACCCCATCGGCGGGCGCGGCGCGAGGTCTCGGAAACCGGATGCCGGCCGGGCGTGCGCCGCGATCGGCGCGGCTGCCAGCATCCCCAGCGCGGCGCGGCGGCTCCACCCGCTCATTGCGCCAGCGTCCGTACTTCATAGACGAAGGCGTCGGTCCCCATTGTTTCGAAGCGCACGATGACCTTCTCCTTGCCGCGGGTGAGCGCCTCGGGGATCGGATAGTCGACGCTGACGAAGCGCTTCTCGGGTGGCACCGCGCGGCGTTCGCTGGCGATCCGCGTCCCCTCTACCGAGACGTCGAAATTCTTGTTCACTTCCTCGCCCCAGTAGAGCGCCCGGAGCAGCATCGGCCCGGACCGCACCCGGGAAATAGACTGCGGTGCGCCGGTCGTATTGTCGGAAGAAGGGTACGAGCGTCAGCGCCGCGGGCCGGGCATCGGCGAGCCGGAAGCGATGCTCGGCGGTGTTCTCCGGCGCCAGCGCAGCCGCCGGATCGCCCGTCACCAGCGCCGGCACAGGCCCCTCGAACGGTTCTGCCGCCGGGCCCAGGTCGGCGGCGAGCACCAGCGGCCCGTGCAGATAGGCGATCGTCCGCGGATCGTCGGGCGTCGGCTCGACGCGCACCGCCATCGGCAGGTCGAGCTCCAGCCGGTCCCCGGCCTTCCAGCGCCGCGTGATCCGGGCATAGCCGCCGTCCCGCACGATCGGCACCGCCGCGCCGTTCAGCCGCAGCGCGGGCGCCGCGCACCAGCCCGGCAGGCGCAGCGCGATCGTCGTCGTGGCGCGCGGTGGCTGGGCGATGGTCACCGCCACCTGCTCGTCGAACGGATAGCGGGTATCCAGCGCCACCTTCATCCCGCGTTCGCGCCATTCGGCGGTGGACGGGATGAACAGGTTGACGAACAGCGTGTCGCTGTCGTGCCACCAGATGCTTTCGCCGTGCTTGGCGTGTGTCTCCATCCCCGATCCGACGCAGCACCAGAAGCTGTCCTCGGGCGTCGA
>NCDQ01000272.1 GCA_002280275.1 Caulobacter vibrioides
AGATCGTCGGCGTCGAGATCCCGACGGGCAATCCGCTGGTGATTGACCTGGATGGCGCCTTGAAGCCGACGGGCGCGCGCTACTTGGACGAAAGTCGGGCTGAAGCGCTTCCTAAGGTTGGTTAATCCGCCTTAGGCTTGCCCGGAAGGTGTTGGAAACACGGCGTTAATTATGCTCTGCGCAAGGTGCGCCGTTAACTCGGGACACCCTGCGAGCCATGAGCGCCGCCGCCAGCACACCACAAGAATACAAGCGCCTGACGCAGTATGAGGTAGACGTCATTTGCGCCAAGCACGACCGTCTGTGGTCGGCGCGGATGGGCGGCGCACGCGCCGTGTTCGCCTTCTGCGACATGTCGGGTCTTTCGGTGCCCGGGCGCAATCTCTGCGACGCCGATTTCACCGGCGCCATCCTGGTCGGCTGCGATCTGCGGAAGGCCAAGCTGGATAACGCCAATTTCTACGGCGCGGACCTGCAAGGGGCGGACCTGACCGACGCCTCGCTGCGACGGGCTGATCTTCGCGGATCCAGTCTGCGCGGCGCCAATCTGACGGGCGCGGACATGTTCGAGGCCGACCTGCGGGAAGGCACGATCGCCGCCGCCGACCGCAAGGAAGGCTTCCGCGTCATTGAGCCGACCCAGCGCGAAGCTTTTGCGGCCGGCGCCAACCTGTCGGGCGCCAACCTTGAGCGCTCGCGTCTTTCGGGCATCGTCGCGACCAAGGCTGATTTCAGCGATGCGATCCTGAAGGACGCCAAGCTGGTGCGAGCCAACCTCAAACAGGCCAATTTCAACGGCGCCAATCTCGCCGGAGCCGACCTGTCGGGGGCTAATCTCGCCGGCGCGGATCTGCGCAACGCGGTGCTGGTCGGGGCCAAGACCCTGTCCTGGAACGTCAACGACACCAACATGGACGGCGCCTTGACCGACAAGCCGTCGGGCACCAGCGTTTCAGACCTGCCGTACGAGCAGATGATCGCCGATCACGCGCGATGGATCGAGACGGGCGGGGCCGAGGGCAAGCCGTCGGTGTTTGACAAGGCCGATCTGCGCAACCTGCGCTCGGTTCGAGGCTTTAACCTCACGGCCCTGTCGGCGAAGGGCGCGGTGTTCTACGGTCTCGACATGGAAGGCGTGCAGATGCAGGGCGCCCAACTGGATGGCGCGGACCTGCGGGGTTGCAACCTGCGTCGCGCCGACCTGCGTGGCGCGCGGCTCAAGGGCGCCAAGTTGACCGGCGCGGATCTGCGCGACGCCCAGCTCGGACCCTTGTTGATCACCGCCGACCGTCTGCTGCCGGTCGACCTGACGGGCGCGATCCTGACCAACGCCGATCTCGCGCGCGCGGACTTGCGTCAGGCCCGCATGGCCGGCGCGGATGTCTCGCGGGCCAACTTCACCAACGCGCAACTGCGCGACGTTGATCTCACCGGCGCGATCCGCTTGGCGGCGCGCGGCCTGGATGATGTCATCTGAGAAATATTTTGCGACAATCCGACGCAGTCTTAACGCTTCGCTCGTCGGTCGCCGTTAGAGTTTCGCGTAACCACGACAAGAAACTCACACGGGGAATTTCGTTATGAACGCGGCGCAGAGCGTGGCCGGGCGGCGTCGCCTGAGCCAAGCCGAGCTCGACATGATCGTAACGGCGCACGAGAAATTCGTTACCGGCAAGCAGGGCGGTAAGCGGGCTTCGCTCCGTTTCGTGCAGCTGTCGGGGCTGGATCTGTCTTTCAAGAACCTGGTTGATGCGGACCTGTCCGCGTCGGTCCTTGAGGGCTGTCGCATGGTTCGCACCAAGCTGGATCGCGCGAGCCTGTTCGGCTGCGATCTGCGGAAAAGCGACATGCGCCAGGCCTCCTTGGTCCGCGCCGACCTGCGCGGGGCTTGCCTCCGCGGCGCCAACCTCGCCCAGGCGGACTTGACCCAGGCCGACTTCCGGGAAGGGCAGATCGCCATTCCCCATCCCCGTAAAGGTCTCGAAACGCTGCGTCACGAGACCCGCCAAGGTGAGGCGGACGAGGTCAATTTCTCGGGCGCCACCCTTGATGGCTCCCAGTTCGAGGGGGTGTCAGCCTTCAAGGCCGACTTCAGCGACTGCTCGCTCAAGGGCGCCAAGCTTTCAGGGGCCAACCTCAAGGAAGCGAACCTGTCGGGCGCGATCCTGGATGGCGCCGACGTGAAGGGGACCAATCTCGAGGGAGCGAACCTGTCGGGCGCGGTCATGGCCGGCGTCGACACCTCGACCGCGCGCGTCAGCGGCGCCCACATGAACGGAACCTTGCAGGGCGCCAGCCGTGAGGCCATGGGTCGGGTCGACGAGTTGCTGCGTCGCTGCGCTGGCAATCAAAGCTGGTGCCAGACCGGCGGCAAGGAAGGATCGCCCGCCCGTCTCGATGGCGAGGACCTGCGCCCGATGGGCGACAAGCTCAAGGGCCTTCGGCTGACCGCCATGAGCGCCAAGGGGGCCTGCATGGTCGGTCTGGACCTTTCGGGCGCCCAGCTGCAGGGAGCAAACCTTCAGAACGCAGATTTGCGGACCGCCAATCTGCGCGGCGCTGACCTGCGCGGGGCCAAGCTGGCGGGCGCCAACCTGACCAAGGCCGATCTTCGCCAGGCGGTCCTTTCGCCGCTGCCGTTGGGCCCCGAGCGTCGTACGCAGTCCAACCTTCAGGCCGCGCGTATGCGCTACGCCATGCTGCAGGCGGCCGATCTCAGCGAGGCGATCCTGGACGGCGCGGACCTGCGCGGCGCGGACTTGACCGGCGCGCGGGCGGCCAGGGCCAGCTTCCGCAATGTCGATCTCAGCCAGGTCGAAGGCCTGGACCTGTCGATGCCGGCCTGAACCCACGAAAAAGGCGGCGCCTTTCGACGCCGCCTAAGTTCAGAGGGGGATTGGGAGACAGGAAGAGGGGCCGCGGGTTACGCGGCCTTTTCGCCTTCGATCAGGGTCGAGGCGGCAGGCGTCTTGATCTCCACCGTGCGAGGTTTCAGGGCTTCAGGCAGCTCACGCTTCAGCGCGATCGACAGCAGGCCGTTCGAAAGATCGGCGTCGACCACCACCAGGTAGTCGGTCAGCTGGAACTTGCGCTCGAAGTTACGCTCGGCCAAGCCGCGATGCAGGTACTGCTTGGCTTCGTCATTGGCCGCCTTGCGGCCGGTGACGGTGAGCAGGTTTTCCTTCACCTCGACGTTCAGTTCTTCGGGCTTGAAGCCCGCCACCGCGATCTCGATGCGGTAGGCGTTCTCGCCCGTGCGTTCGATATTGTAGGGAGGGTAGCCCGAGGCCGCTTCGTTGCGCGCGGCGGCGTCCAGCTGGTCGGCGAGGCGGTCAAAGCCGACGAGCGAGCGGTACAGGGGCGAAAGGTCGATCGTACGCATAGAGTCAGATCCTTCTCATCAAGCAAGGTCTATAGGTTGCGTCCCTTCGGCGACCCGAAATCGGCGTCGCCTGTGGTCCGGAAGGCCCGGTTATCCAGCGCCTTCGATGAAGTAGTTGGTGAGCGGATTTTTCGATTCAAGGGGCGCCAACTCCATCGAACCTGAATCGTTTGACGCGCCGACAAGCATGGTTAAGGTCGCCGCTCCCATTCGACCGAAGGACACGTCCCCATGCCGCTTCGTCGCCAAGTTCTCCTCCTGGCCGCTGCTTTCACCCTGTCCGCGCCGGCCGCCTTCGCCGCGACCGACGCCGCCTTGAAGGCCGCGATCGCCTCGCCCAATCGCCCGGCCGCCGACGTCGCGCGCGACGGCGCCCGTCATCCCTATGAGAGCCTGATTTTCTGGGGGCTGAAGCCCAAGCAGACCGTGATCGAGGTCTCGCCGGCGCCCTACGCCAAGGCCACCGGCGGGACCTATGTCGCCGGCGTCGCCGACCTGGCCAACCCGAAGCTGTCGGAAGGCGCTCGTAAGGGCCGCGCTGCCTTCGAAGCCCGCTACGCCGACGAGGCCAAGTACGGGAAGCCGCAGTTTGCGAATTTCGGCCCGGTGTCCGGCCCGCTCGGCGCGCCGGGCTCGGCCGACATCGTGCTGACCGCCCGCAACGTCCATAACTGGACCGTGCAGCCGGGCGTCGCCGACAAGGTGTTCGCCGACTTCTTCGCGGTGCTCAAGCCCGGCGGCGTGCTGGCTGTTGAAGAGCACCGCGCCGATCCGCGCTCGGAGAAGGCCGCCGGCGCCGACGGCTACCTCAACACCGCCACGGTGATCGCCATCGCCGAAAAGGCCGGCTTCAAGCTGGACGCCCAGTCCGAGATCAACGCCAACCCCAAGGACACCAAGGATCACCCCTTCGGTGTGTGGACCCTGCCGCCGGTGAAGCGCACGGCGCCGGGCGGTCAGCCCGCCGATCCCAACTTCGATCGCAGCAAGTACGACGCCATCGGTGAAAGCGATCGGATGACCCTGCGCTTCCGCAAGCCGGCCTGACTTTCGCCAAGGTCCGCCGCCAGGCTGGCCCGCGTAGTGGGGAAATGATGGTTCCAGTTCAACTCTGGTCGCGGCGAAGCTTGGTGGCCGGCGTCGGCGCTCTGGCCCTGGCGTCATGCGGGAAAAAGGACGACCCGGCGAAGGCGGAGGCCAAGGCCGCCGCCAAGGCCGGGCCGAACACGATCGAGGCGGCGGTGGCGGGCGGCTGGCGCCTGCCCGCTGACCGTGCGCGCGACGTATGGCGCCATCCCGTTGAGAGCCTGAAGTTCTGGGAGCTAAAGCCCGGTCAGACCGTGGTCGAGTTCTGGCCGGGGGCCGGCTGGTACACCGATATCCTTGCGCCGTTCCTGGCCGATACGCGCGGCAAGCTCTACGAGGTCATGCTGGAGACCAACGGACCCGCCGACCCCGCTGCGGCGGGTATCGTCGAGGGCTTCCAGCGCAAGCTGGCGGAGAAGAAAAAGGTCTACGGCGAGGTCGCGTTCACGGCCTTTGGCCCCACCAGCGGACCTGTAGCCCCGCCGGGCAGCGCCGATCTGGTGCTGTTCCTGCGCAACCTGCACAACTGGATGGCGGGAGGTATCGCCGAAAAGGCGTTCAAGGACGCTCTGGCGGCCCTCAAGCCCGGCGGCATTCTCGGGATCGAAGAACATCGCGGCCAGCCCGGACGCGTACAGGACGTCCTGGCCGAGGATGGCTACGTCCAGCAGGACTACGTCATCCAGATGGCCAAGGAGGCCGGCTTCATCCTGATTGGGACCAGCGAGATCAACGCCAATCCCAAGGACACCAAGGACCATCCGTTCGGTGTCTGGACGCTGCCGCCCACGCGCCTGTCGGCGCCGCGCGGCGAACCGGCCGAGCCGGGTTTCGATCATTCCAAGTATGACGCTATTGGGGAGAGTGATCGTATGACCTTGAAATTCGCGAAGCCGAAATGAGCCGGGTCAGAACCTCGAATCTTTTGGCTGCAGCGGGCCTGAGCCTGATGCTCGCCGCCGCTGCGGGGCCCGCCAGCGGGCGCGAGAAGACCGCTCCGGCCGAGAAGGTGTTCGTCTACCTCGACAAGTTTCTGAAGGTGCCGGCGCAGGAGCGCAGTCGCATGCGGCTGGGCTATGCGCTGTCTAGCGAAGGCAAGCGTTTGGGCGGGGTCAAGGTGACCCTGGTCGAAATCAATGGCGCCACGACGCCCCTGCCAGTCGGCGCTGATGGCGAGTTTGATCGGCTCCCCTCCCTGGCCCAGATCACCGGCAAGGCCAAGGTCGTGTTCGACGTGCCGGCCGAAAAGAAGCTAAGCGTGAGCATGGATCCCCGGCCTAATCTGAAGCTTGCTCAGGACTATGATGCGCACGAAGTCGCGCTGACGGTTTCGGAATCGAATGCGGTGATGCGCAAGGCGGCCGGGCCAGCGCTGGCCTTGCTGGCGCCGAAGTTTGTGGGGGTTGGCTTCGTCGGTTCGCAGGCAGGTCAGGTCGTCTATGGCGACGGCCGTAGTGAGGCGCTCCCGATCGTTAAGGGCGCGCCGGTGTTCTTGCCCGAAGCGCACAAGGGCACGGTGTTTACTTATTCGCTTCAGCCGGTCTAGCTATTCGCCAACTCACAAGCGCAGAGGGAGATCGCGCCATGGCCACCATCCAAGAACTGACCGACAAGATCAAAACCGCCGTCGGCGACGACAGCGGCCTGGGCAAGTCCCTGAAGTTCGACCTGAAGGACGCCGGTGTCATCCACATCGACGGCGGTTCGGTCACCAACGAAGACAAGCCGGCCGACCTGACCATGACCCTGGCTCTGGACGACCTGGTCGCCATGGGCGAAGGCAAGCTGGACCCGACGATGGCCGTCATGACCGGCAAGCTGAAGCTGTCGGACATGGGCGTGGCCATGGGCCTGCAGCCCAAGATGGGCGCCCTGTTCGCCAAGCTCCGCTAAGCTATGGCGGGACCGGCGCCTCTGGTCTCGATTCCCGAGGCCCCGGTTCCCGACAGCGGCAAGGCCGAATGGTTCTGTGGCGCGGATGGGGCGACCCTCCGCGCCGCGACGTTTTTCCCGGACGGTCCCGCGCGTGGGACGGCGGTGCTAAGCCCCGGGCGCAGCGAGCCGCTGGAGAAGTATTTCGAGGTCGTCGAGGACCTCCTGGCGCGCGGCTTCGCCGTGCTGCTACACGATTGGCGAGGGCAGGGGCTGTCGGCCCGCGCCTTGCCCGACCGCCTCAAGGGCCACGCCCGGGGCTTCAAGACCTTCGTTTCTGATCACAAGGCGCTGCTCGACGCGTTCGAGGCGCGGATGCCCAAGCCTTGGGTGGCGCTCAGCCATTCGATGGGCGGGTGTCTGACCATGCTGGCCCTGGCTCACGGTGAGACACGTTTCGCGGCCGCGGTGCTGTCAGCGCCGATGCTGGGTCTCAACACCGCCGGCGTGCCGCCGTGGCTGGCGCGCCCCTTGGCGTTCGTGATGTCGCGGATCGGGTTGGCGGGGGAGTATGTCCAGACCCCCTACGATCCGCTGACCCAGACCTTCCAGGGCGACGGCCTGACCCACGATGAGACGCGTTACGATCGCTATCAAGCGCAGCTGCGCGCGCATCCTGAGATCGCGCTCGGCGGCATGACGTGGGGATGGGCTGATTTCGCCATCTCGGCCTGTGCGTGGCTCAGGCGGAGCAAGTCGGTCGAAGCGATCGCCGTTCCGGTGACCATCCTGGGCGCTGAACTCGACAACCGGGTGCTGAACGTCGACTCCAAGTCGATCGCCCGCCGTCTCCCCAAGGGCCGCTATGTCGAGGTCCCAGGCGCGTTCCACGAGATCCTCGTCGAGACCGACGCCCGCCGCGCGCTGTTCTGGCAGGCGTTCGACGAGACGGTCGACCCGATCGCCCCGCGCGAGCCGCTTATTTCGCCGAACGTCTCAGACTGACCAGCGCCTCGTCCAGCGGGCGGCGGTCTCCCGAAATGACCATCTGGCCGCCGTTCGGGCCGACGGGCTCGCCGCGCCAGTCGGTGACCAGGCCGCCGGCGCCTTCGATCAGCGGGATGGCGGCCTCGATGTCCCAGGATTTCAGGCCGGCCTCGATGACCATGTCCATCTTGCCCATGGCGACCATGGCGTAGGCATAGGCGTCGCAGCCCAGGCGGGCCAGCTTGGCGGCCGCCCGCACTTGGAGCCAGGCGCCGCGCTCAGCGCCGTCGAAACAGGCGTCGGGATCGGTGGTGCCGATGACGGCGTCATTGATGTTGGCGCATTCGCGCACACGGATCGGTGTGTGCGCGCCCCGCGAAACCAGGCGAGCGCCGCC
>NCDQ01000273.1 GCA_002280275.1 Caulobacter vibrioides
TGGTGAAGCAATTGGGTGAACAGCGTCAGGATGTATTCAACGCACTGGCTGAACAAAGTGCTTTGCTGAACCAGAAGTTCAGGTTGCAACACCAAGGTCACTTGCGGGTAGAGCCCATTTTTTATTGCCCCGATTTCACCGTACCCGACCCCGGCGGACTTACCGTGAATGCCGAGCGGGTGGTGGATGCCCGTCACAAAGATGAATTGGCTGCCCTGATACAAACGATCGATATCACAGCAGACCTGTTCAGCAGCCACTCGAATCCCAAAGCCATCCACTCATTTTTGTGCAATGAATTAAATCTGGTTCCTGAAGTCGGGGCTTTGTCACAAGCCGCGGAAACTTTGGTAACGCGTCTGTCTTTGCCTGTCGGCCCTGACGCTCAGCCTGCCCTCTGTGGCCGGCTCGGTAAACATCCTGCGCGGCGTCGACCTGACCGTTTCGGCCGGCGAGACCGTAGCCATCATCGGCCCCTCAGGCTCGGGCAAGTCGTCGCTGATCTCGGTGGCCGCAGGGCTGGAGACGCCCACCAGCGGGACGGTGCAGCTGTTTGGCCAGGACCTCGGCGGCCTGGACGAGGACGGCCGCGCCCGCCTGCGTCGCGGTCGGGTGGGGCTGGTCTTTCAGAGCTTCCACCTGCTGCCCAACATGACCGCGCGGGAGAATGTCGCCGCCCCCCTGGAGCTGGCCGGGCGCGCCGACGCCATGGACGAGGCCGAGGCCTGGCTCGCCAGGGTCGGGCTAGGGTCGAGGCTGACCCACTATCCGCACCAGCTGTCGGGCGGCGAGCAGCAGCGGGTGGCGCTGGCCCGCGCGCTCACCGTTCAGCCTGAACTGCTGTTCGCCGACGAGCCCACGGGAAATCTGGACGGCGCCAATGGCGCCATGGTCGCCGACCTGATGTTCGACCTGCTGGCCCAGGCCGGCGCGGCGCTGGTCCTGGTCACCCATGATGAGGCGCTGGCTCGCAGGGCCGACCGCATCGTGCGCATGGCCGATGGCCTGATCGTCCCGACCGCGCCAGAGGCCGCCGCATGAGGCTCGCCCTGCGGTTCGCTGGGCGGGAGCTGAGAAGCGGGGTCGCAGGTTTCCGCATCTTCCTGGCCTGTCTCGCCCTGGGCGTCGCGGCCATCGCCGCGGCGGGCTCTACGGCCGAGGCCTTCCGCCAGGGCCTGGCCAGTCAGGCCCGGGAGATCCTCGGCGGCGATGTGGTGTTCAGCATCGACCAGCGCCGCTTCACCCCGCAAGAACGGGCGGTGTTCGAGGCCCTGGGCCCCAGCGCCTATTCCGTCCGTGCCAATGCGATGGCGCAGACCCCGACCGGCCAGCGTCGGCTGGTGGACGTGCGCGGGGTGGCCGACACCTATCCCCTGGTGGGCGTGGTTCAGCTTGAGGGCGCGACCAGCCTCGCCGCCGCGCTTGCGCCTGCGGGCGGCGTTCCTGGCGCTGCGGTGGAGCAGGCCCTGCTCGACCGTCTGGATCTGGAGCTGGGCGACACCTTCGCCGTCGGCGGCCAG
This sequence comes from Caulobacter vibrioides, assembly GCA_002280275.1. Lineage (GTDB taxonomy): Bacteria > Pseudomonadota > Alphaproteobacteria > Caulobacterales > Caulobacteraceae > Caulobacter > Caulobacter vibrioides_A. The sequence continues at coordinate 1,521 of NCDQ01000273.1, forward strand.
ACCTTGCGGGTCGGCGCCGTGCTGATCTCCGAGCCCGACCGGATCGGCCGGGGCTTTGCGCTCGGTCCCCGGGTGCTGACCGATGTGACCGCGGTGGAGGCCGCGGGCCTGCTGGGCGCCGGAGGACTGTTTGGCGAGGCGGTGCGGGTGGTGCTGCCGGCCGAGGCCGACCCCAAGACGGTGATCGAAGGGGTCCGCGAGACCTTCCCCGATGCCGTGTTCGAGGCCCGCGACCGCTCCGAAGCCGCCGCCGGCGCCGGCCGGCTGATCGACCAGCTGGAATACTTCCTGGGCTTCATCGGCCTCGCCTCCCTGGTGGCCGGCGGCCTGGGCGTGGGTGGGGCGGTCTCGTCCTATCTGGAGGGCCGCAAGGCCTCTATCGCCACCCTCAAGGCCCTGGGGGCCTCAGGGGTGCTGATCCGCGACATCTATCTGATCCAGATCGGCGTGCTCGCCCTGCTGGGGGTGGGCATTGGTCTGGCCATCGGCGCGGTGACGCCGCTGATCATCGGGGCTTTGGCGGCCGAGCAGTTGCCGGTGCCGGCCCTGTTCGCCGTCTATCCCGAGCCCCTGGTCCGGGCCGCAGCCTTCGGGGTGCTGGCTGCGGCGGCCTTCTCGCTTTGGCCGCTCGCCAGAGCCAGGACCACGCCGCCCTCGTCCCTGTTCCGCAAGGAGATGTCGGGCCGTCCGACGCTCAGCCTCGAGACGGCCCTTGCGGTGGCCGCCGCCCTCGGTCTCGCAGGCTTGGCCATCCTCACCGCCCCTAGCCGCTGGGCCGCCGCCGGTCTCATCGGCGGGGCGGCCGGCGCCTTTCTCGCGCTCAGCCTGCTGGGTCTGGCCGCAGCCTGGGCGGCCGGGCGGGTGCGCCGCTTCGCCCGCGGATCGGTGCGCCTGGGCCTCGCCAATCTGGCCGGCCCCCGCTCGGCGGCCCGCACGGCGACGCCCGCCATCGGTCTCGGCGTCGCGCTCCTCTCGGCCATCGTCCTGATCCAGTCGAGCCTGCTGGCCCAGGTCAGCGTGGTGGCGCCGCGCACCGCGCCCTCCCTGGTCTTCACCGAGATCCCCGGCGAGCGGGTCGCGGCCTTTGACGCGGTGATCGACCGCGCCCTGAACGATCCCGGGATCGACCGCTACAACCGCCTGCCGCTGATCACCGGCCGCATCACCCGCCTGAAGGGCCAGCCGGTGGACATCGAAGCCATCGACCGCGGCGAACGCTGGGCCTTTGACGAGGACCTGACCATGTCGGCCCTGGACGGGGCGCCGGAGGACTCCAAGGTCACGGCCGGCGCCTGGTGGACGCCCGACTATGCCGGTCCGCCCCTGGTGGCCTTCGAGCAGGACGCGGCCAGGGGCGCGGGCCTCAAGGTCGGCGACATGATCACCCTGCAGGTCCTGGGCCGCGAGATCGACGCTGAGATCGCCGTGCTGCGCGAGGTGGACTGGGGCGGCTTCGGAGCCAATTTCGGCGTCATCCTCAACACCGGCGCCATCGAAGGCGCAAACCCCCGGCACGTGGCCATCGCCATGGCCAGCCGCGAGGAGGAGGCCGCTGTCACCCAAGGCCTCGCCGCCGACTTCTCAGGCGTCAATGTCATCAGCATCCGCGACCAGCTGGAACAGGCCGCCACCCTGTTCGACCGCCTGGCGCTCGCCATCCGCGGCGCTGCGGCCGTGGCCGGGGCGGCCGGCGTCCTGGTGCTGATCGGCGCCATTGCGGCCGGCGCCCGCTTCCGCGCCCGGGAGGCCGCCACGCTCAAGGTCCTGGGCGGAACCCGCGGCCAGATCGTCAGCGCCTATCTGGTGGAATATGGTCTGGTGGGCGTGATCGCAGGGCTGGCCGGCGCGACGCTCGGGGCGGCCGGCGCCTGGCCTGTGGTGACCCAGGTGTTCAACGCCACCTGGAGCGTCGACTGGCCGGTGATCTTAGGCATTCTCGGCGGGACCACGGCGCTCGGCGCCCTTGGCGGCGCGCTCGCGGCGTTTGCGGCCCTGTCGCGCCGTCCCGCCGCCGTCCTGCGCGAAGCCGGTTGAGGAAAGACGAGACCTGATGAAGATCGCCATCATCGGCGCCGGCATGGCCGGCCTCTCATGCGCGCAGGCGCTCAGCGCCGCAGGCCACGCCGTCCAGGTGCTGGACAAGGGCCGGGGACCGGGCGGGCGCATGTCCACCCGCAGGATCAAGACGCCGCAGGGTCAGGTGAGCTTCGACCACGGGGCCCAGTTCTTCACCGTTCGCGACCCAGAATTCGCCGCCCGCGCGGCCGCCTGGCAGGCCGCCGGCGTCGCCGCGCCCTGGCCCGCT
>NCDQ01000274.1 GCA_002280275.1 Caulobacter vibrioides
ACGATCTTCCGCGCCACCTTGACCGTGCAGTCCTCGTGGAACGAGCCGTGGTTGCGGAAGCTGGTCAGATAGAGCTTCAGTGACTTGCTCTCGATCAGCCAGTCGCCGGGCGCGTAGTCGATGACGAGGTGCGCGAAATCAGGCTGGCCGGTGACGGGGCACAGCGAGGTGAACTCCGGCGCGACGAAGCGGGCCAGATAGAGCACGTCGCTCTGCGGATTGGGCACGCGCTCAAGGACGGCGGCCTCGGGGCTTTCGGGCGCGTCGACGACGCGGCCCAGCTGGGTGACGTTCAGATCGGTCATCGGCGCGATTTAGGCCTCCGCGCCCCGCGAGACAAGCGCGTGGCGCCCCGCTACAAGGTCGCAAACAGATGTTCGGGAGAGACGCGATGTTGGGACGGGACTTCGAAGGCTTCACCGTGGTGGTCACCGGCGGCTCCACGGGGCTGGGCCGCGCGATCGCCGTGGAGACCGCCCGGCGCGGCGCGGGCCTTGTCGTGATCAACTTCGCCCGCAGCGCTGAGGAGGCCGAGGAGACCGCAAGGCTCGTCCAAGCCGAGGGCGCCAAGGCGGTGTTGGCCCAGGGTGACGTGTCCAGCGATGAGGACTGCCGCAGGATCGCGGCCGCAGCCGACGCCTCGGGCCGCATCGACGCCCTGTTCAACAACGCCGGCATGACCAAGTTCGCGCCGAACCACGCCGATCTCGACGCCGTAAACGCCGAGGACTTTCTGCGACTTTATTCGGTGAACGTGGTCGGCGCCTTCCAGATGGTCCGCGCCGCCCGCTCGCTGCTCGAAGCCGCGCCGGCGCCGGGCGCGGTCGTCAACACCTCGTCGATCGCCGGCGTGGTCGGCAACGGCTCGTCGGTGCCCTACGCCGCCTCGAAGGGGGCGATGACCACCATGACCCTGTCACTGGCTCGCGCGCTCGCCCCGCAGATTCGGGTCAACGCCGTCTGCCCGGGCTTTATCGACACGCCGTGGTTCGGAAAGGCCATGGACGCCGAGCGCGTCGATCGCCTGCGGGCCGGAGCCGCCGCCGCCACGCCGCTGAAGGTGGCGTCCACAGCCGAGGACATTGCTGGAGCGGCTGTCTTCCTGGCGTCCCCCGCTTCGCGGCATGTCACCGGCGAAACGCTGCTGGTGGATGGCGGGCTGCACCTGGGCGGCGCAAGCCTTTCTATGCGGTAAAGACACAGCCAAGCGCGTTTCGCTTTTTGGGCGCGTGTGGCGCCCCGACGCCAATATTGAAGCAAAATCGTCACACGTCGCCCAAAGTTTAAGCCTCGGGCGCCCTTCTCACTGGCGTTCCACGGCGGCGGATTGCACTTAAGGACACGTCCCAGACTAATCCGACGGGGACGCAAATGCGCTTGCAGGCGCCGTCGGAGCCTGGGAACCAACCTGGCTGACGACACAGACAAGGGGATAGAACTATGAAAGCCATGAAGATCGCGCTGGCCGCCGCCGCCGCTACCGTCGCCCTCGCGGGCGCCGCCTCGGCCCAAGAGCTGACGGCCTCCTACAACATCGGCCTGACCAGCGACTACGTTTTCCGCGGCGTGAGCCAGACCCAGGAAGATCCGGCCATCCAAGGCGGCATCGATCTGTCGTACGGCATCGGCTACGCTGGCGTCTGGGCGTCCAACGTCGACTTCGGCTCTGATGATCCGACGGCTGAGATCGACTTCTACGCCGGCATCAAGCCGACCGTGGGCGACACCTCGTTCGACCTGGGCGTGCTCTACTACGGCTATGTCGACGACAAGGGCCTGACCCCGGGTTCGTACAGCTTCTTCGAACTGAAGGGCGCCGTCTCGCGCACCTTCGGCTCCGCCACCCTGGGCGCCGCCGTGTTCTACACGCCGGAATATGCTGGCAAGGGCGCCGCCGTGTTCTACACGCCGGAATATGCTGGCAAGGGCGGTTCGGCGACCTACTTCGAAGCCAACGCCGCGATGCCGGTCGCCGAAAAGCTGACCCTGTCGGGCGCCGTCGGCCGCCAGACGATCAAGAACTACGACGACTACAACACCTGGAACGTGGGCCTCGCCTACGCGCTGACCGACAAGCTGTCGGCCGACCTGCGCTACCACGACACCAGCGAACACGGCCTCGGCAAGATCTATGACAGCCGCGTGGTCGTCAGCCTGAAGGCCGCTTTCTAAGCGACCCATCGGGTAAAGATCGAAGCCGCCCCGGCTCCCCCGGGGCGGCTTTTTTATTGTCGAGGTTCAGGTTTGCGGCGCTCGCGGCGGCCGCATCGCCAGGACCGCTACGAACACGACAGCGGTTACGGCGGCGAAGACCTCAAAGGTCGGGGTGAAGCTGCCCAGTCGGTCGCGCATGGCGCCTGCGATGAACGGTCCTGCCGCCGACACCGCGCCGACCAGACATGTCAGCGAGAACAGCTCCAAATTGCTCTGACGGCCATAGTAGTTGAGCAGCAGCACCGTCACGGCCAGGACCGTCAGGCCAAAGCCCACCCCTGTTCCGATCGCATAGACCAGCATCAGGGCGGGCGTCGCCGCCTTGGCCAACGCCAGAAGGCCGACCACCAGCATCGCCTGGGCGAAGACCAGCAGCCAACGCGGGTCCACCCGATCGCCCAACGCCCCACCCGCCAGGCGCGCGAGGGTCTGCATCAGGGCCTCGAGACTCAGCATCTTGGCCGCCAAGGCGCCGGCCGCCACGGCCGCCACGCCTGCGGCGACGCCGATCTCGGTCAGGTGCGACACCGACACGCTGGCGACGGTGACCCCGACCAACAGGTGAGAGAAGTAGGCCGCCACCAGGATGTAGAATTGCGGCGTCCGCAACGCTTGGCGCACGGTCCACTCGTGCGCGGTGTGATAGACGCGCGCATTGGCCGGCGCCTGCCGCGCCGCCTGCTCGACCTTTTCGTCGACCTCTTGCGCGGCGGCCGCCAGCCACTTGGACCCGCCGACCATCAGGGCGCAGCCGCCCCCGACAATGGCGGCCAGCACCGCCTGTACGACCCAGAAGGCGCGCCAGTCGCCGCCGCTGGCCTCCATCAGGGTCAGCACCATCCACGGCCCGGCGGCGCCGCCGAGCGAGCCGAAGGTGAAGTAGACACCGAACGGCAGGGCGCGCTGGCGAAACAGGGAGGACAGCACGTGCGTGCCCGGGATCAGGGCCGCCATCTGGAAGCCGACGCCGCACGCGGCCGCGCCGACATAGTAGCTGAGCAGGCTCTCGGCGTTGGCCAGGCCCAAGAAGCCTCCGGCCAGCACCACAGCGCCCACCAGCAAGGTCCCGCGCACCCCGATCCGCCGAATGAGGATCGCCGGAAGCCAGGACGAGGCCCCGGTGAAGACGCCCAGCACTGAAAAGCCAAGGAACGCCTTCTCGAAGCTCCAGTTCAGCTCGCCGATCATGGCCGGCAGCACTACGCCCAGCGAGCCATAGGTCGAGGCGGTGATCAGAAACAGCAAGAGGCTGAACGCCGCCAGCAGCAACCAGGGACGGAAGCGGGATGTGGTCACCAGTCTCCCTCCTCACCCGCAAGGCGGGGGAGGTGGCGCGACGCGCAGCGGCGTGACGGAGGGGGCGCTAGGACCGCCAGCGCCCCCTCCACCGCCATTCGGCGGTCCCCCTCTCCCGCTCCGCGGGGGAGGATGAAACTGTCAGATCGCATCAAAAGGTCCGCTTCAGGGTGGCCCGCCACTCGCGTCCCTTGCCGGGTAAGGCGCCGAGGTTGGCGTAGGTGTCGGCGTCCGGGGTGAAATAGAACGTGTCGAACAGGTTATCGATATTGACCGACAAAGTGTAAGGCCCCCGGCTGACGAAAGCCGACCGGCTTGGCCCCAGTCATGGCCCTTGCTGGTGTAGGTCCCATAGAGGCTGAGCACCGACTTCGGCGTCAGGGTGTAGGCGTAATCGCCGCTACGCCCCGGCAGGCCGGCGAAGCTCCACACCACATATGAGCCGCCATAGGCCTGGGGCCCCGGCACGCCGGCCGTGTAGGCGGGGATGTACTGGAATGAGGTGTCCGGCCCCTTGATCGTCGTGCGCTGGCTGTTGCCGGCGAAGGTGAACGACAGGCGCTCGGACGCCAGCCACCGCACCTCAAGCTCGACGCCCTTGGCGCGCGTGCCCTGCACGGTGGGCGGGGCGATGGCGCCGGTGATCTGGGTGCGGTTCTGACGATAGGCCGCCAGCGAACCGATCAGGGTCCCGCGCAGCAGCTGGAACTTCACGCCGGCCTCGGCGAGGTCGGAGCTGGACAGCCACGAGCCGTCGGCGACCAGGCCCGGCGCGATGTCGCCGCCCTGGCTCATCTCCAGCGCCGCAGCCTTGGCGTAGCTGGCGTAGGGCATCAGGCCGATCGGCAGTTTGTAGGTGAGGCTGGCGTTCCAGGTCGCCTTGCTTCGCTCGGCCGTCTTCTGGCCCGTGACAGTGTAGCTGAGGAAGCCGGTGTCCTGGCTTTCGACGCTGTAGCGATCCCAGCGCCCGCCCAGGATCAGGTTCAGGCGGCCGATGTCGATATCGGAGGTGACGAAGACGCCGGTCTGTTTCCAGGTCGAGCGGTTGTCGTTCTCCCACTTCAGGCCCACGCCGCCGGGCTCGTCGTCGAACGGGCTGTCGATGATGTCGGTCGGCGTGGCGCCAAAGCTGATGTCGCGGCGGTCCAGGGCGATCATGCCGCTGTTGTAGCTCTCGCGCCGCCGGCCCTCGAACCAGCGGTGGGAGCCGCCGACCAGGGTGCGGGCGCTGGCCGCGCCGAAGGTGCTCGGAAAGGCGTAGGTCAGCCGGACTTCGCTGACCTTGGCGTCGATCGCCGACGGATAGCCATAGGAGACATAACGCTTGTTGTCCTGGCGGTCGTGGAACAGCTGCATCTTCAGCGCCCGATCCTCGCCCAAGTCCTTGGCCAAATCAAAGTACAGCGTCTGGGTGTCGGTCTTCGAGAAGTCGGCGGGGCTGATATAGACCGTGCGGCGGTCCAGCTTCGTGGTCCCGACGCCGACATCCAGCGTATGGACCGCGTCGGTGCTGAAGAAGCCGTAGTACGGGATGTAGAGTGCGCTGGCGAAGGGATAGAAGCCCACCTCGTTGGGCGTCAGGCGGCCATTGCCGTCGCTGTCCTTCAGCGTCGTGTCGCGGCCGGTGACATAGGTGCGATTGTCGATCAGGTCCTGGGTCAGGCGGTTCCAGCCGGGCGTCTGCACGTCGCCCCGCGAGCGGAACAGCATGCCGCCAAAAGCGGTGCTCCAGCCGTTGCCCAGGTCGAAGTCGGCCGAGAGCTCCAGCGTCTGGTGACGCGGATAGATCCCCTTGTAGAAGCTGTGGCTGTCTTCTGCCTCGCCGTAGACATAGACCCCGCCCTCAGCGCCGCCGAGGCTCACCGGCGCGCCGAACTGGGCGGTGAGCTGCTTCTTGTTGTAGCTGCCGACCGTGGCGCTCACCTCGCCTTCCGGTCCGGCTAGGAACCGGCCCTCGTCGCGGGCGGACTTGGGGATGAAGTTGACCAGGCCGCCGACCTTGCCCGCGCCGTACACGGGCGTCGGCGGGCCGCGCAGGATCTCGATGCGCGCCGCGCCGCCGATCGGGGTCGAGTAGGTGCCGCGGTTCTCCACGCGCTTGAAGCCGCGGAAGTAGTTCTCCGCCAGGGTGCCGCGAATGTTCAGCGAGCCGGGTACGCCGTAGAAGCTGGCCGTATGCGTGCCGGGCGCGACCTTGGTGGCGCCGTCCAGGGTCAGAACGCCATAGCGCTCCAGCGTCAGGTCGCTGACTAGGCTGGCTGAGCGGGGGGTCTCGATCAGCGGCTTGTCGATCCCGAACACCGTCTGGCTGGGCTGCTTCTCCAACAGGCCCGCCTTGTCGCGCGCCACGACCACCACCGCATCGACACGGTCGGACAACTGGGTGTCGGCCAGGGCGGGCGAGGCGGCGGCCAGGGCCAGGAGGCTGGCGGACAGAAGGATGCGCTGAGACAACATGGATCGAGCCTTCAAGACGCCGGGCCAAGGTTTCCGGCAGTCACAGCCCGATATCTGGGGATGTCTTGATCTTCGTCAAAATGCCTTCTGACATTTTAGATGGGATTGCAAAGCGACTGTGACCCGAATGCTGCAGCTGACGTAGTGGGAACTATGACCTCTAGAATGAAGGTCGCGACCGATACGACCTAGGGTCGAGCGTCGGCCTCGGGCTGAACATCGAGAATCCGCAGCATCGCCCGTCGCGAGCCCTCGGCGTCGCCGCTGGCGATGATCCGGGCGACCTGACGATGCTCCTCGATCTCATCGAGCAGCTCCTGTTCAGACGCGCCATTGAACGAGAACACCCAAAAGCGGGCGGCCTTGTGCTGCAGCGGGATCAGGATACGGGCCAAGGCCAGATTGCCCGAGGCGCGCGCGACGGCGGCGTGAAAGCGCAGATCCATCGCCACAAGAGCCGGCAGGTCGCAGGTCCGCGCGGCCTCCTCCCCGTCGGCGAAGACGTCGTACATCGCCTGGGCCTCGGCCTTGCTGGCGTTCTTGGCGGCCAGTTGCGCGCAGTGCGGCTCGATCAGCACGCGCGCCTCATAGCCCTGCCGCAGCTCCACCAGGTCCAGCGGCGCCACCGTGGTGCCCGAACGCGCGCGGCGGATAACGAGGCCTTCCAGGGCCAGGCGGCCGAGCGCGTCGCGAACGCCCGCGAGACCCGTGTCGTAGTGCGCCGCCAGCGATTGCTCGTCCAGGCGGGCGCCGGCCGGCAGTTCGCCCAGGATCAGATCCAGCAGGATGCGCTCGTAGACCTTGGTCTTTTGCAGGTCCGGCGCCCAGTCCTCGAGCCCCGAGGAGTTAGCGACATCCAGCACCAGACGGCGTCCGGCGGGCGATTTCAGCGACGGCGAGGCCATGGGGCATCCGTGAGCGACAGTCACTGATAGGTAGGGTGAAATGTCAGGCGGCGCCAATAAATCCTCGCCCGAAGGGAGAGGCGCCGGCTCGAAAAGGCGACGGAGCGGGAAGAGGTCGGGACGGGACAGCTTCCCCCTCCGGCCGTTCCGTCCAGAACTCCAGCCCACGTGGACCGCCAGCGCCACGCGAGTTGGTCGGTGCGCAGCACGCAATGGGACGCGCTGAAGGTCCGCTTCCAGAGCCGGCGTCGTTTCCGGCTTTCGATCCCGAACAGACCTTCACAACGTCCACTTCCAAGCTTGCCGCAGGCGCCTTGTCGGGGGCATGAGCCCGGTTGGGAGCCCTTCAAAAGCTGAATGTGGCTCCACCCCTCTCTTCGAGATGAGGACAAGCGCCGCCGGGAGCGCCGCCCGCCGTTCTGGGGGGATGCAAGGCGGCGCTCCCGCTTCTCGCGCTGGGCACAGGAGCGCGAGAAGTGCTCGCCGCAATCGTGGTTGCGGCAAGGCGCAGGCGCGCGCGTTCAGCGGGCGCCTTGCGCGCGGCGCAAACCCAGACCAATCTCTGCCTTAACAATGATAACCTTCGAGGGAGGGCGTCGGGGCCATGGCCAGCGAGCGCTTTGATTACATCGTCATCGGGGCGGGGTCCGCCGGTTGCGTCCTGGCCGCGCGGCTCACCGAGGATCCGAACATCAAGGTCCTGCTGCTGGAGGCCGGCGGCAAGAACAAGTCCATCCTGGTCAAGATGCCGGCCGGCGTCGGCCAGCTGATCAAGGACAAGGGCGAGCAGAACTGGGGCTTCTGGACGGAAGCCGAGCCTCATCTCGACAACCGCAAGCTCTGGTGGCCGCGCGGCAAAGGGCTGGGCGGCAGCTCGGCCATCAACGGCATGATCTATATCCGCGGCCACGCCCGCGATTATGACCAGTGGCGCCAGATGGGCCTGACCGGCTGGTCGTATGCTGAGGTCTTGCCGTACTTCAAGCGCTCGGAAACCCACCACGCCGGCGGCGACGCCTATCACGGCGACAAGGGGCCGCTGCATGTGTCGAAGGGCGAGTCCGACAGCCCGTTCTACAGCACGCTGATCGAGGCCGGCCGCCAGGCGGGGCACAAGACCACCCAGGATTTCAATGGCTACCAGCAGGAGGGCTTTGGGCCCTACGACCTGACCATCCGCGACGGCCAGCGTTGGAGCGCGGCCATGGCCTATCTCAACCAGGCTCTGTCGCGGCCGAACCTCACCTGCGTCACCGAGGCCCGCACCACGCGGATTATCCTGGAAAAGCGCCGGGCCGTCGGCGTCGAGTACGTGGTCGGCAAATCCCGCGAAAAGCAGGTCGCCTACGCCGACGCCGAGGTGCTGCTGAGCGCGGGCGCGGTGCAGTCGCCGCAGATCCTGCAACTGTCAGGGATCGGCGCGGCCGACGACCTGACGCCGCACGGGATCGCGGTGGCGCACGAGTCCAAGGGCGTCGGCGCGAATCTGCAGGATCACCTGGACGTCTGCGTCTCCTGGACCGCCAAGAACCTCAAGACCGCCTATTCGGCCAACAAGGGGCTGAACAAGCTGGGCGTGGGCATGAACTACATGTTCTTCGGCAAGGGCCTGGGCCGGCAGCAGTTCCTAGAAAGCGGCGCGTTCCTGAAGTCGCGCCCCGACCTTGACCGCCCCGACCTGCAGATTCACGGCGTGCTGGCGATCATGCAGGACCACGGCAAGGTCGTGGTCGAGAAGGACGGCTTTACGCTGCACGTCTGCCAACTGCGTCCGGAAAGCCGGGGCAAGGTGGGTCTGCGCTCGGCCGATCCGTTCGATGATCCGACCATCCTGGGCAATTATCTGGCCACCGAAGAGGATCGCCGCGCCATCCGCGAGGGGGTGCGTATCGCTCGCGAGACCGTCGCCCAGGCCGCTTTCGATCCCTATCGCGACGCCGAGTACGCGCCGGGCGCGGACGTGAAGTCGGACGCTGCTCTCGACGCCTGGATCCGGTCCAAGGCCGAGACGATCTACCATCCCGTCGGCACCTGCCGCATGGGCGTGGCGGGCGACCCCATGGCGGTGGTCGACGATCAGCTTCGCGTCCAGGGCATGCAGGGGCTTCGCGTGATCGACGCCTCGGTCATGCCGACCTTGATAGGCGGCAACACCAATGCCCCGACCATCATGATCGCCGAACGCGCCGCCGACCTGATCCGCGGCAAGGCGCCGGCCGCGCCGATGGACGTTCCCGTATTCGAGGACGGCCGCGCGGTGGCGGCCGAGTAGGGAGACTGCTCAGGCGCTCGCCCCGGTTAGATCAAGCGGGCGAGCGCTTCGAGCGTTAAGCGATCCGGCGACCGTCCAGGGTGGCCAGGCGAAGGCGCGGCATGTCCTGGTTGCCCTCGCCCAGCGGCTTGATTTCGCGAAGGCCCAGTTCATAGGCCGGGCGGCCCATCAGGCGGGCTGTCATCGCGATCGGCTGGTAGAGGCCCAGGAACCGGTCGGTCTCGCCGCTGGCGCCCTGCAGCGGGGCGAACAGCACCTCCATCCCGACCGACGGTACGCCGTGCGCGCGAATATCGGCGGTGACGACCACCGGCGTGCGGCGCTTGCGGGCCACGTCGAGGGCGCTCTTCAGTTCAAGGCGATGGGCCAGGGCCCACAGCGACAGGGCGTCGTGGCCGCGAAGATCGCGCGCGTGCAGGTCTGAGACGAAGCCGCCAGCCAGGCGGAAGGGCAGCTTGCCGCCCTCGCGGCCCAACACGAACACCTGGGGCAAAAGCTCCAGGAATTCCCCGGGATCGATGTCGGCGCGGCGGGGCAGGGCAGCCTCGCCCTTCTTGGCGCGCCAATAGTCTATCAACCGTTCCGTGCTTGGATGGAACATCGTCGTCCCCTGGCGGGTCCTTGCGCGGCTGTTTTTGACCGCACGGGGCTTGCTGGGAGAACCGGGCCAAGGGCTCGACCGTCCCATTCTGGAGCAAATCCAGGCGAGGCGGCCGCCTGGGCCCGATTCTTGCTTAACCGTAGGCGGTACGACCCGAGGTGAAGGATAACGCCGGATGAAGGCGCCGAAACTGAACACGCGCGCATGGACGATCGCCCTGGGGGCGATGCTGGGCGGCTTGCTGTTGGGAGGCGCGGCCTATGCCGCCGGCTGCACCAACGCCTGTCCGCCGCCGCCACCGACGTGTTGCAAGCCCCCGCCGCCGCCGCCCAAGCCGCCCGCGCCGCCGACCGGCTGCTGTGGCGGTGGTCATAACGTCAACATTCCCGGCGTGAACGTGAACATCGGCTCGACCGTGATCGTCAACGCCACC
>NCDQ01000275.1 GCA_002280275.1 Caulobacter vibrioides
GCTGGAGCTGGTCGAGCGCCGAGGCTGGGCCTATGAGCGGATCGGCCCCTTCAAGCGTGCTTCGGAGGTTCTGCGCCACAACTCGCCGACCCTGGTGGCCGACAACACCAAGATGGTGGAGATCTCGCGAGAAATCCTTCGGCGCCAGTTGCCGCCCGAGATCGCCAAGGATCGCGTGCGGTTCGAAGGCATCGATATGCTGCTCAGCTTCGACGCCTGGAACCGCCTGCGCCGCGATCAAGAGCTGACGCCGAAGCGCGCGACAGAGGTTCTGCAGGCGATGATCAGCGGTCTTCTGGAGACCACCCCGGAGGCCTGAGCCGGCTGAGCTGGGGTGCGAGCCGACTGGTTGCTGCCACCCCTTGTCAGCAGTTTGGTCTTTGACGCCTTCAATGCGCGCGTTGGAACACGGAAGTTCGGGGAACGTTGTCGTCGCTGGGCGCCGGCGATGCTAGCTTGCCCTCAGGAGCGCTCATGACCCCCGACGATATGCCCCTGGTCGGCTTCGCGCCCGCCGCCGCGAGCCTCGCGGACCGCTATTTCGAGGTTCGTCGCCGGACGGAGAGCTTGGCTGCGCCGCTGTCGCCGGAAGACCAGAGCGCCCAGTCGATGCCCGACGCCAGCCCGACCAAATGGCACCGGGCGCACACCACCTGGTTCTTCGAGACGTTTCTGCTGACGCCGTTCCTGCCGGGGTACGAGGTCTTTGATCCGGCCTTCGGCTATCTCTTCAATTCATACTACGAGGCGGTGGGGCCTCGACAGCCGCGTCCTCAACGGGGGCTGCTCACCCGCCCCACGGCGGCTGAGGTTGGCGACTATCGCGCGCATGTTGACGCAGCGATGGCGCGGCTGCTGGCGGGCGCGACATCGGCCGAGCTCAGCGAGCGGCTGGAGCTTGGTCTGGCGCACGAGGAGCAGCATCAGGAGCTGATCCTGATGGATATCCTGCACCTCTTCGCCCAATCGCCGCTCAACCCCGCCTACCTGCCCACCGCGCCCAAGGGCTATGTCGATCCGGGCCCGCAAAGGTTTCACCGGTTCGCGGGCGGTCTCGTCGAGATCGGGGCGCGCGACACCGGCTTCGCCTTCGACAACGAACGGCCTCGCCATAAGTCGTACGTCGCGCCGTTCAGGCTGGCCGATCGCCTCGTCACCAACGGCGACTGGCTGGCCTTCATCGAGGCGGAAGGCTACGGCCGCGTCGAGTTCTGGCTGTCGGACGGCTGGGCCCTGGCGCGCGCCGAAGGATGGGAGGCGCCCGCCTATTGGCGCCGTGAGCGCGAGGGCTGGAGCACCATGACGTTCCAGGGGCGCCATCCCGTCGATCCGCACGCGCCTGTCGTCCACGTCAGCTACTATGAGGCGGCCGCCTTCGCCGCTTGGTCCGGGCGCCGTCTGCCGACCGAGGTGGAATGGGAAGCCGCTGCGAGCGCGAGCGGGGCCGTATCGCCACGCCAGCTCTTTGGGGAGGCCTGGCAATGGACCTCCAGCGCCTACGCTCCGTATCCCGGTTTCCGGCCGGGGGCGGGCGCGCTGGGGGAATACAATGGCAAGTTCATGATCAACCAGATGACCTTGCGCGGCGGCTGCACGGCGACGCCGCCAGGGCATTCGCGGACGACCTATCGTAACTTCTTCCATCCCGGCAGCCGGTGGATGTTCGCGGGCGTGCGCCTCGCTGATGATGACCACCTGTCAGCGGTGACGACGGAAAACAGCTTCCTCGATGAGGTTGTCGCGGGCCTTTCGGCTGAGCCGAAGTCGCTTCCCGCCAAATATTTCTACGACGCCGCGGGCTCGCGGCTGTTTGAGGCGATCTGCGAGCTCCCGGAATACTATCTGACCCGAACCGAGACCGCGCTGTTGTCGCGGATCGCGCCGCAACTGGCGGCGCGGCTTCCAGACGGCGCGGCCCTGATCGAGTTCGGCAGCGGCGCCAGCACCAAGACCCGGATCCTGCTGGACGCCGCGCCGCAGGTGGCGGTCTATGCGCCCATCGACATTAGCCCCAGCGCCCTGGACGCAGCCGCCGAAAGCTTGCGAGACGCCTATCCCCAGCTGACGGTCGCGCCGCTGGTCGATGACTTCACGCGGGCGATCGCCTTGCCGGACGGTGCGAAGGGCCGCGCTTCGGTGGGCTTCTTTCCGGGGTCGACGATCGGCAATTTTCCGCCCGACGAGGCCGAGGCGCTTCTGCGTCGCGCGCGGACGCTGCTGGGCGACGGGGCCATGTTCATCGTCGGCGCGGACGTCGCCAAGAGTCCCGACGTTCTGGTGCCTGCCTATGATGACTCCCAGGGCGTGACGGCGGCCTTCAATCGCAACATCCTGGCCCACATCAATCGGGCGCTGAACGGTACCTTCGATCCCGAAGCCTTCGCGCATCGGGCGGTCTGGAACGCTCAGGAGAGCCGGATCGAGATGCATCTGGAAAGCCGATGCGAGCAGATCGTCATGGTTGGAGACTATGGCTTCCGGTTCGCGGCCGGCGAGTCCATCCACACCGAGAACTCCTACAAGTATCGGCCCGAGGTGTTTGAGGCGATCGCCGTGCGGGCGGGCTGGGTCGTGGCGGAGCGTTGGATCAATGAGGATCCGACCTTCGCGATCTACGTGCTCACCGCCTGAGCCTGCATGCGAAAACGCGCCGGCCCCGTTTTCGGAGCCGGCGCGTGCGCAGTCTGCCTGACTAAATCGAGCGGTCGCCGGGTCTTGCGCCGCGTGAGGATGACCCACCCTTACGCCCGGCGTTGGCGGCGAGGTCTCGATCCTTGGCGAAGCTGCGTTTCTCGCTGGGCACGCTAGCGCCGCCCTTCCTGGCGATCTCGCGGCGGCGTTCCGGATCCATGGCGGCGAAACCGCGACGGCCGCGGGGACGTTCGCTATCGGTGTCCATCTGGGGCTCCTAGTGGGGACTGGTCACAGGCGGGGCGCGGTGGAAACAGCGCCATAGGGACGGTCGTCCCCGGGATCGACCGGCGGCGAGGCTGGGGGCTCCTCGACGGGGACGACGCCGGGCTCGTATTCGGGCGGCTTGGGCTCGATCGGCGGCGGGGCGTCGGGGTCGGTCACTGGCGTCGTTTCCTCTGCGTTCCAGTGAAGTAACCAGTGAAGCCGCTTTCGGTTCACCGATTGCGCGGACTTATTGCGCCGTACGGCGATCGTTTCGGCGCTCATTGGCGACGGCAAGGCAGACGGGTCAGCCGCGCGGCGCGCCGCCTCGGCCGCCTGAGCCGCCCGGACCTCGCATCCGATCCGGGCCTTGCCCGCCGCCGCGTCCAGACTGCAAACCCTTTTGCGCCGGGGTCTTGGTCAGCTCAGTCAGACGCAGCCGCCCATCCTTGTCGGTGTCGAGCAGAGCAAAGCGTGTCTTCGCGGCCCTGGTCGCCTCGTCGCGAGTGATCCGTCGATCAAAGTCGCCGTCCGACGCCATGACCGGCTGCGGCTCGGCGATGAGGCCATACAGCGCTGCGCCTTGCAGCGCATTGCCACCCGTCGGTCGTCGTCTGGGCCCGACGTCGCCGCCGCCCGCCTGTCCAAGCCCCATCGGGCCTCGACGCACGGTGCTGGGCGCCGGCCCGCCGATGATCTCCGGCGCGATCCGGTTCTCGTACGCAGAGACCTCGAAGCCATCGATGATCCCGCTATGGTCGGCGTCGACCACGGCGAAGAAGCGAAGAGCGTCGGTAATGAACTCTTCGCGGTCCAGCGCGCCGTCGTGGTTGGCGTCCGCGCTCGCGAACCAGGCCCCGACGGGGTAGGGCGCGTTGGCGTAACGTTCCAGTTCCTTTTCCGACATCGAT
>NCDQ01000276.1 GCA_002280275.1 Caulobacter vibrioides
CGCCCAAGGCGCCCACCACCATCCACGGGCGACGCCGACCAAAACGCGAGGTCGTGCGATCACTGATCGCCCCGGCCAGCAGATTGGCGATGCTGGCGGCGATCGCGCCGTAGAACGCGACCTGAGCCAGAACGATCGCTTTGCCGCCGGGATCAATGGTTTCGGCCTTCAGAGGCAGAAGGACCTGCAGCAGCGGCTGGAACGACACAAAGGCCGCGATCTGCGCAAGGGTGTACGCGGCGATGAAATTCGCGCGCACCGGCTCCCTGGGCCGCGCCCCATCGTCAGGCCGCATCTCACCTCCCCGCGCGATCTGTCGCCGCGTCTGGACCCCACACTGGCCGCGCAATCGGCCAGATACAAGGCCTGGGAGCGCTTTCAATCGAGGCGTTTCCTTCCTTCGCTCAGACACACTAGGGTATCGGGATGGGTGTGAGTCTGAAGGAAGTCGGGGCCAACGAATGGGTTCGGTGACGATCTACGACGTCGCCGCGAAGGCTGGGGTCTCGATCAAGACCGTTTCGCGCGTGATGAACAACGAGCCGAACGTCCGGCCCGTGATGCGCGAACGTGTGCTCGCCGCCGCTGGCGAGCTCGGCTACAGCCCCAATCTTTCGGCGCGGAGCCTCGCGGGATCCCGCTCCTTCGTGATCGCCGTGTTTGTCGACGCGGCTCTGACGATCGACCACTGGCAAAGTGAGCGCGGCGCCGACTATCTGAGCCGCATCCAGTTGGGCGCGACGCTGGTCTGCCGCGATGCGGGCTATCACCTGCTGATCGAGCTGATCGACCATGAAGGCCCGCAGGTCCGGCAGGAGGTCGCCGCGCTGCTGGCGGCCCTGAAGCCCGATGGCGTGATCCTGACCCCGCCCTCCTCCGACAACGCGGTGGTGCTCGAACTGCTCAACAAGGCCCGCACGCCCTATGTCCGCGTCGGCCCCGAACGCGCCGAAGGCCTGGGCCCTCGCGTACACATGGACGACGTCGCCGCCGCGCGCGAGATGACCGATCACCTGATTGGCCTGGGGCACCAGCGCATCGGCTTCATCGTCGGCGAGCCGCGCTATGGCGCCAGCCAAGCTCGCCGCGACGGCTATCTGGAGGCCATGCGCGCCAAGGGTCTTTCGGTTCCCGACGCCTGGGTCCGGCAGGGTGACTTCACGTTCCAGTCGGGCCTTGAACAGGCGAAGGCTCTACTGGCATTGCCCGAGCGCCCAACGGCCATCTTCGCCAGCAATGACGACATGGCGCTGGGCTGTATCGCCGCCATCGCCGAGGCGGGGTTGATGACGCCGGGGGACGTGTCCGTGGCCGGTTTCGACGACAGTCCCAGCGCACGCTTCAGCCGGCCGCAACTCACGACCGTACGCCAGCCGGTCGCTGAAATGTCCTCGCTCGCCGCGAAACTGCTGATCGAGCAGTCCCGAGGCGGAGGGCCAACCGAGCATCCAGTGGACGAACTGCTGCCCTTCAGCTTGATCCACCGCGCCTCGACCGCGCCGCCGCCCCGATAAAGGCGGCTCTATCGGCTCTAAGGCCGCTGCGGATCAGCGCCCCGGTCGGGCGAAGGCGGCGACGCGTGCGCGCGCCGCGTGGACAGGATTCTCGGCGGGCCGCTCCTGGGGAGCCGCTTGAGCACGCGCCCCGAAACGGAAGGCCCCAACGCGGTTCGACAGGTCAGCCGCCTCGACGCGGAGCGCGTGGGTGGCGTCGGTCGATTGCGAGACCATGGCCGCGTTGCGCTGGGTCACCTGGTCCAACTGGTTCACGGCGGCGTTGACCTGGCCCAGAGCCGTGGCCTGTTCGCTGGCCGAGGCGGCGATGGCGTTCACCAACTCATCGATGCCGCCGACCTTCTCGTGGATGCCGCGCAAGGCGTCGCCGGTCTGGCCGACCAGATCGACACCCTCACTGACCTGACGGCTGCTTTGGGTGATCAGGGACTTGATGTCGCTGGCGGCCTGGGCCGAGCGCTGGGCCAGGGCTCGGACTTCCTGAGCAACCACCGCGAAGCCCTTGCCAGAATCGCCAGCCCGGGCCGCCTCGACGCCTGCGTTCAGCGCCAGGAGGTTGGTCTGGAAGGCGATCTCGTCGATCATGCCCAGGATCTGGTTCACCTGCTGCGACTGGGCCTCGATCTTGGTCATGGCCTCGGCGGCGCGGGTGACGATGTCGCCTGACCGTTCGACCTCGGCGGAGGCTTCGCTGACGCGCGAAGACACTTCGCGCGCGCCCTGAGCTGTCTTGCCCACCGCGCTGGTGAGCTGCTCCACCGCCGCGGCGGTCTCTTCCAGCGTGGCCGCTTGCTGCTCGGTGCGCTGGGACAGATCCTCGGCGCTATGGGCGATGCCGTCCGCGCCCGCGCGAATGCCGCCCGCAGCGCGCTCGACGGCGCTCATCGCTTCGGTCAAGGCTCCGGTCGCCCGCTCGAAATCAACCTTCAGGCTCTGGAACTCCGGCGCCAGATCGCCTTCGACGCGGGCGGACAGATCGCCTGCGGCCAGACGCGCAAGCGCCTCGCCCACCGCCTTGACCGCCGCCATCTGCCGATGTTCAGCCGCCTCGCGTTCACGCTCCAGCGCCTCGCGCTCTTCCAGCAGGACGTCGATGTAGGTCGACACCGACAGATCCATGTCCAGGAACGCAGCCTTGATCAACGCTGAAAGCCCATCCGCCAGTTCGGCGTCCGACTTGGCGCTACTAAAGAGCCCCTTGGCGCGCTTGGCCACGACGGCCCGCATCATCTCTTCGACGACCAGGGCGTAGCCGCCGATGTACCATTGCGGCGCGATGTCGGCGTCAGCATGCGCCCGGCCAATCCGCTCAACGTCGCGGACATAGCCCTCGCCATAGTCGGCCTGGGCGATGCGGCGCCAATGGGCCGCCTGAGCACGCTCGGCGCTGGCCATGTGGCCATCGTCGCGAAACTTCACCCGCGTGTCCGGGAACAGCCGCACCTGGCTGTAGAACTTGCCCAGCGCCGCCCCGATTTCCGTGTCGATGACCGGCTTGATCGCTCGCAGGCTGGCGCGAGACCGCTCGTCGAAGCGCATGAAGGCCATGCGCTGATCAAGCTTGGCGTTGGCGCTCATGCCTGGGGCTCCGACTCGCTGGTAAGAATTGGTTGACCATGTTGGTGAACGGAATCTGTTAACCAAGATTGAAGTTCGGCGCGATGCGCCCCGTGGCCGCAGCGCTTACCAATCTTCGCCGTATTGCGAACCAAGCTGCGCCTTAGCGCGTTTTGGGCTTGTCAGGTCCGCGCGCGGGCTTGGATATAACCGGGACTAACCCCCAAGGACTTCATGGCGCTTCCGGCGGATTTCACCTTGACCGAAACGGACGGAGGCGCAGCCGCCGTCCTGACGGGAGACTGGACCGCGCGGGGTCTGTTCGACGCGGGACCGCGCCTGGCGGAGGCGCTCGAAGCCGGCGGCGACCTGCGCCTGGACCTGACCGGCGTGAACCGGTGCGATACGGCCGGCGCTTACGCCATCCTGCGCGCTGCGGGAGAACGTCTCGACATCGAGAAGGTGGTCGCCCGCAAGCAGGTGTTGCGCCTGCTGGAACTGGTGCGCGCAGCGACCCAGGTCGAGCCGCAACGGGAGGCGCGTCCCGTCGGGTTCTACGCCCTGCTGGAACGCATTGGTCGCGGGGTCTTTGGACTGTTCGCGGACGGCTATGGAACGCTGGTGTTCCTGGGCCACCTCCTAGTGGCCCTGGGCCGCAGCGTGATCTCTCCGCGTCGGATCCGATGGGCGCCGATCATAGCCCTGTGCGAGCGCGCCGGCCT
>NCDQ01000277.1 GCA_002280275.1 Caulobacter vibrioides
GCTTGGCGGTGCGCAAGCTGGTCGTGATCGCGCGCCGGCGCCGCCGGCTGATGCGCGGGACTGGCCGGTCGGAACCCGGCGAACATCCCGCGCTCGCGCTGCGGCGGCTCCTTCGGGCGCATCGACGCCGGCACATGGATGTCACGCCGCTCGGCGAAGTCGCTGGCCATGTCCTTGGCCCGCTCGCGCGACAGCACGCGGGTCAACTTGCCGAGATCCTCGAACTCGTCACGGCCGTAGTGGACCTGCACGCTGTCACGATGCCGCGACAGGGCGACATAGGCGCCGTGGCGATCCATCCCCGGCGTCGCCAGCACATGGGTCCGATCGACCGTGACGCCCTGGCTCTTGTGGATGGTTGCCGCGTAGCCGTGATCGACCTGGGCGTAGTCCTTCAGGTCAAAGGCGACCGATCGCCCCGCGTCCAGACGCACGGTCATTTGAGTCGGCGAGACCTGTTCGATCTCACCGAGCATGCCGTTCTTCACCCCTAGCCCCCGATCGTTCTTCAGGAACATCAGCCGATCGCCGGCCGCAAACTGGCGCTCGCCGCGCTCGGCCTTGACGGTCACGTCCTGCCCCAAGGCGCTGGCCTGGCGTAGCCGATCCCGCGCCGTCAGATTGAGATCGCGAACCTCGTCATTGGTGTGGGTGAGAATGATCCGGCTCTTGTCCGGCTCGGCGATACGATCGCGATCCCAGCGCGCGACCAGAGCCTCGCGCGCCTGGTCGCGGGTTTCGTCCGCATGGACCATGCCGCGCGCCTCGTAAGCGGCCAACGCCTCGCCCGTGCGGCCGGTGGCCAACTGCCGCGTGGCGTCGCGCTGCCAGCCCTCGTGCTGCCGGCGAACCTGAGTGATCTCGACGTGCGAATGGCGCTCGGCGATCGACCGGAACGCCGCGCCGGCCTCGATGGCCTGAAGCTGCTCGGGATCACCGACCAACACCACCTTGGCCCCGGCCTCCTCGGCGGCCGACAGCAGCCGCTCCATCTGCCGCGACCCGATCATGCCGGCTTCGTCGATCACCAGCACGTCGCGCGCGTCCAGCAACTCGCGGCCTTGCGACCACTGATGCTCCAGGCTGGCGATGGTGCGTGAGGCGATGCCCGATCCGCCCTCCAGGTTCTCGGCTGCGATGCCCGACAGCGCCAAGCCTTGGACGCGATAGCCGGCGCCGGTCACGATTTCATCGCGGCCGTCGCCGTCCACGTCATCGTGGGTCGCTGTGACGTGCTCGAACGCAGCCTTCTGCTCACTGGAGAGGACCAAACCGCGTTGGTTGGCCCGCGCCAGGGCGCGGCGCTGATCCAGGTCGCTGACCCGGTGCGCGCGGCGCTCAGCCATCAATGCGGCGGCGCGATGCAGGCGGTCCTCGACCGCGATCATCTCGCGGCTGGTGAACCGATCCTGGCCGCGTCCGTCCTGGCCCAGAGCGACAAGTTCGAGCGAAGCCTGCACCGCGCTCATGGCGCGGTCGAACTGCTCCTTGCCGTCCGAATGGCGGTGAATGAACATCGCCAGGTCGCGGCGGGTGAAGGTCGCCTGCTGCCTGGTGATAGCGTCCAGAGCAATGCGCGGATCGGCGATGATCCGTTCGCCATTGGCCCGCGCGATCTCGTGGTGCTCGTCGAGCCGCTCGGCCTCCAGGCCCTCATCGGCCATGCGTCCGGCGGCGGGGCCGATCTTGTGCTGCGGCTCAAGGTCGATGCCCTGGTCTTCCAGGCTGCGGTGATCGATCCGCGCATCGATGTCGAGTTGCGCCAGCCGCTCGTTGACGTGGTCCGCCCAAGCCTCGCGCCAATGCTCGACAAGTTCGGTGCGGTTCCAATCGCGGACCTTGGCGCCGAAGCCGTCTTCGCCCACTTCCCGCATCGACAGCATGACGTGGGCGTGGGGCTTGGCCAGGCCGTCGGGGCCGATGTCCCAATGCACATTGAGGTCGGCGACCATGCCGCGATCGACCATCTCGCGTTGGACGAAGTCGCGGGCCAGGGCGATCCCTTGGGTCTGGTCCATCTCGCGGGGAATAGCGAACTCGACCTCGCGGGAGAGCTGGGCGTCCTTGCGCTTCTCGCCGGCCTCGACCGCGTTCCACAGCGTCGCGCGGTCCGACAGATGCTCGGGCGCGCCGTCCGGCAGCATGACCTCGGAATGGACGACGCCAGACTTGTTGGTGAAGTCGTGGTCGCGATCCAGTCGCTCGTCATGTAGCCGCGAGGCCGAGCGATAGGCGGCCGAGGCCACGGCGCTGGCCCCGGTGGCGCGGCTAATGACTTTGACGGAGAAGTGGTAAATCGCCATGGCGATCATCCACCTACGCCTCTGAGCGCACGTCGGCACGACGTATAAGCGCGCCCTCCAAGATTAAAATCTCGGGAGGGACCGGACTGTCCCAGTGTGTTCCACCGACCTTACAGCATTCCAAGACCCGCTGCTTTATCCTGAGCGCATCCCGCAATCATGGAGACTGCGATGCGCAAACCTCGGGACTTTGATGCTGAACTGAAGACGCTGGAGGACAAGGCCAGGACGCTCAAGGAGCGGAAGATCAAACAGCTCGGCGAACTGGTGATCGCCACCGGGGCCGACGCGCTGGATGTCGAGACCCTGGCGGGCGGGCTGCTTGGCCTGGTCGAAGGTGGTGATGCGGCCCGCAAAGCGGAGTGGCGCAAACGGGGCGCGGGGTTCTTTCGCAGCGGGAAGGCAGAACCTCCGCGCGCTGCTGGCGGCGACCAATGACGCGACCCGGCGAACCACGGCGGCGCAACACCGGCTTGAGGCGGGGCGAGCCAGGACCGACACGCGGGCCTGGGTGATGCAGCGACGCGAGCGAACTCACCACCTGATCGAATTGGGCGGCTTGGTGCAAAAAGCCGGACTCGTCGAGCTGACCGGTGACGATCGCGCCGCGCTCTATGGCGCGTTCCTAACGCTGGCGATGATGGCTCGGGGCGAAGCTACGGCGCGTTCCTCACCCTGGCGATGATGCTCCAGGGCGAGGACCGCGACCACACGCTGGCCCTGTGGCGGCGCGGCGGGAAGCGGGCGTTCGAGAACGACAACACGCCTGACTGACCGCCAAGTCTCGCCAATCCTTACGACGACTTTTGCTGACCCTCGTCGTCCGCCATGGCACGAACCAGGTCGAGGATCTGTCGGCGAACACGACCCTTGCCAATCTTCGGGAAGATCGCCGCCAGCTCCAGACCCTCGGGCGTATTCAGAAAGTCCGTGATGACCCGATTGGCGGCCTCGCCGACATCGTCGCTCTCATCGGTGACAGGGTCGGCGAGCCCATCGAAGAAGTATGACACCGGGACCTGGAACGTCTTGGCGATCTCGTAAAGCTTTGATGCGCTGACCCGATTGGCGCCGCGCTCGTACTTCTGCACTTGCTGGAAGGTCAGCCCCAGCGCGTCGGCCAGATGCTCCTGGCTGACGCCGAGCATCTTGCGGCGCATGCGAACGCGACCGCCGACATGGAGATCGACCAGATTGGGTGTTCGAGCTTCAGGGATAGAGGTCAAGTATCAGCTCCGTCAGGTTTCGGCTCGAAAAGGGCCACGCGATCACAACGCAGCGGTTCAGCGGAAGAAAGGCTTGCGCCGCTCCATTTCAAGCCCGTTCTCCAATGAAGCTGTATTGGCGGCGGACTCGACGGGTCCGGATCGTTCCGTCGTGCTGCGTGGATGGCCAGAGTCCCCATCCTCGCCGCCCGCACTAAGGTCATCGTGCCCATAGCGACTTGATCAGGCCGCCAAGGTTCCGGCGACCTGATCTTCTGCCTAACCTTAGGCGCTTTTGGCGCGCGCCTTCGTGGCCTTGACCGGCGCCTTGGCCTTGCGACCGCCCTGCCCAAGACCGAGGGCTTTAGCCATCGCGCTGCGTGCTTCACTGTAAGCCGGCGCCGTGGTCGGGTAGTCATTGGGCAGTCCGAACCGGGTCTTGTACCCGGCGATCGTGACGCCGTGCGTGGTCAGATGGCGCTTCAAGGTCTTGTAGGGCTTTCCGTCGAGAAAGCTGATCAGGGCGTCGGGCGTGATGCTCTTGCGGATCTGCCCGGCGGTCGGCTTGACGGTTTCCTCGGCCGCTTCAAGCACCGGGGCCTCGGCCCCGGACAGGGCGGCGTGAACGGTCTTGATCAGGTTCGGAAGATCGGCCACCGCCACGGAATTGTTGCCGACAAAGGCGGCGACCACATCGGCGGTCAAACCGATCATCGCGGCGTTCTTCTCATCCATAGTGCAGCCCTTCACTTCGAAAATAAGGGCGGGACCGTCGCACTGACTGGCCGCGTTAACAACCAACTGTTCAACCGCGATTGTAAACTCTGGGCCAAAAGCCAGAACCTTCCTTAAGTGCATGCCGAGCCCTGGCCGGGCGGTCCGATGGCGGTCAAGGGCGGCTTGCCGTCGCGTAGCGAGGCGCGCGAAGCGCGCACCCTTGAGGGCCATCGGACCGTCTGGCGTCCTTGCCGCAGGCACGGAAGTTCTGGCTGAAGGGCCAACCCAAAACGCGAACAGCGCCCGTGCCGGGGGAGAGCACGAGCGCTGCGCTTTGGGACGCGGGGGCCGGCGGGGGGAGACCGGCTTGTCTCGCTGTCGAACTTTAAATTGGTGGGACAGAGAGGCTTTGCAACGGCGCGATTGGGGTCATTTTGCGTTCGGCGGCGGCGGACGACTTTCGACAATCGGTGCGCCGCAATGGGCGCATCGGACGTGCTGCATCTCGGCCACCGCGCCCTTAAACAACTCAAAGCCGTCGCCGCGTTCATGGTCCATGACCTTTACGGCGACCTGAAGCTTGCTGGCGACACCTCGCATGTCACGCGCGACCAGGGCCAGGAGGGCGTCGAGCCCTTGGCGTCGGTGCTCAAACAGCCCCTTCACCTGCTTGTCGATGGCGTCCATTTCTTCGGTGGGCGACAAGGCCTCACGCTGATCGGGTGTCATCTCACGCCACCGCCTTTCCTTCACGAGCGCGTTCTCCAGATCCGACCAGCGCGACAACAGCCGGTCGATCTCGGCGTCGAGCGCCAGCCATTCTTCACACCGCGCCGTGACCTCATCGGACGGCGATGCAGCGCCGACGCTGGCCAGGATCGGCGTGGCGCTGGCCGCCCCGATCAGGACGCGGCGGGAGACGGCGAAGGGGTCATCCTTGCTGTCAGACATGGCGATCCTCCAAGCTGGACGCAGCGGCTCGTCGGGGGCGGGCGCGCTCGATCAAGTCGATGGTTGAAGTGACCTGGCAGAGCGCCGAGGCCATGTGCGCCTGGACGACTTCAACCGTTAGGCCGAGGTGACGGCTGATCAGGGCGTAATCGAGCGCCTGGACGCAGCTCAGCAGGAACACGTCTCGCGTGTCGCCGCGCAGGGCCATCACGGCATAGGAGGTTACCTGCTGGCTATTGTGCGGATCAAAGCCCTGGCCGCGCCACAGGCGCCGGTATTGGCAACGCCACCACTGCGAGGGGTCGAGCAGCCAAAGTCTTCCATGGCGGCGCATCATTCGCCCTCCATGTCCATCAAGCATGACGCGCAGCCTGGCGCCTCGCCATCGACGACGGCGCCCACGGCGGTGATGAGGTCTCGCACGGTGTCGCAGGCCTCGCGCCAGGACAGCGACGCGATGGCGTCCGGCGCCATCGCTGAAATGGCGTGGACCTCGTAATAGGGGCTGAGTAGCGCGGCGAGCGCGGGAAGCCCCGCAGGCGCGCCGTTGAAGCCGGCGCGTCGAGCGCACTTCAACGCCTTGATCAGATCGTGGCGGATGTGAATCCGGTTCCAGTCGTCTCGGACTCCCCGGTGCAGCAGATAGGCCTTCAGCCCCAGTTCGATCGCGATGGCCAGGAAGTAGCGGGCCACCTCAGGGTGGCGATCCAGCGCCGCCTCGGCGACCTCGTGAAATCCCGCTGCATTCCGGCGGAAGGTGTACGCCAACAGCCAGTCGGCTCGGGCACGTCGCTTTGGCGCCCGGCGGTTCATTTTGGCGCGCCAAGCTTGGCGAGGTCGCGGACGGCCCGAACGATCAGCCCGTGCGCCTCTGGGTGATCTTCCTCGAAGATCAGGCGCCCCGCCACCGACAGGTTGGCGATGATCGCTTCGACGCTCTTGGCCGGGGCCGGTCGCATCGCCCTAAGAAGTGCATTGCTCTCGGTCTCCAGCACATCCAGCCGCGCCTCGATCTGCGACAGCCTTGCGCCCTCGGGGACTGCGGCCCGATCGTAGGGTGACAGGCGAAACCAACGGCGGTTCTTGATCAGCCAACCTTCGAGCGTGCCCCACTCGGCAAGGAGTTGGCGGTGCTCAACGTCCATGGCGATCCATTGCTGGCAGATGGCCAGGTTGGGATCGCCAGTCGCGCTTCCTGGAATGAGGCTAGTAATCAGAGGCGTGATTGCAACAGCCGAGATGGCCAGCCGACGAGAGATCGCCGACTGATTCTCGGCGCCGGCTTTGCCTTTGCTGTTGAGCTTTGGCACTCGACGAGATCGCATCCTTGCCTCCATAACCGATACCGCTTATACATAAGCGATATCGGTTATGTCAATTTTCTGACGATGAAGAATG
>NCDQ01000009.1 GCA_002280275.1 Caulobacter vibrioides
GTTGCCGCCGTAGACGATGTGCGTATGGCAGTCGACCAGCCCCGGCGTGTCACCGAAGGCGTAACCTCGGCCATGCTTGGCGATCATCGGCTCTAACGCCGCGAAGCCGTCATTGATCCAGCGCGCGACCCAGGCGTTGCGCGCCGGCTCGTCGAGGTCCATCGCCGCCAGCTGGCGCAGGATGCGCAGATTGTTCAGCGGGTGGATGTCACAGGCGATGATCTCGGCCATCGCCCGCACCGTGGCGCGGTCAAAGGCGTTCGTCGGCAGCAAGGGATGGTCTGGAAAGGTCTCGTCCAGCCATTCGAGGATGGCGAGACTCTGGGTCAGGGGGCGGCCGTCGACCTCGAGCGTCGGCACCAGGGCCTGGGCGTTCAGCGCACGGTAATCCTCGCCCTGGTGGGCGTTGGCCACCAGGTCGACGGGGCGGAGTTCGAACGCCAGACCCTTCAGATTCAGGCCGATCCGCACCCGATAGGGCGCGCTGGCGCGCTTGGCGCTGTGCAGGACGAGCTTCATCGAAGCCTCTCTCAAAGACGGCGGGATCGTGCTGGCGGCGTCAGGCCAGGGTGAAGTCCAGGCGGCCGACGCCCTCGATCTCGCCCACGATCTTGTCGCCGCGGACGATGGCGGCGACGCCTTCGGGGGTGCCGGTGAAGATCAGGTCGCCGGCGGCCAGGGTCCACAGCTCGCTAGCCTTGGCGATCACCTCGCCGATGTTCCAGATCATGTCGCCCACCAGGCCGTGCTGGCGCGCCTGGCCGTTGACCGACAGCGTCACCGCCGCCTCGGCCGCCGGAGCCTCCGTCACCCGGATCGCGCTGATCGGGGCGCTCTGGTCGAAGCCCTTGGCCGCCTCCCAGGGCTGACCCTTGGCCTTGGCCGCGGCTTGCAGGTCGCGGCGGGTGAGGTCGACGCCGACCGCATAGCCAAACACGCAGGCCAAGGCCTGCTCGATCGTCAGGTTCGCGCCGCCCGCCTTCAGGGCGACCACCAGTTCGATCTCGTGGCGTAGGTCGTCATGGCGCTTCCTGTAGACCCAAACGCCGCGCGTCAAAACCCCGGTCGCGAAACCGTGAAACCCTGGACTCAAAGTGGCTGGGATTTGGCGACCAGATGGTTGAACAGAGCGCCTAAACGTTCTTTCACTTGCCGCCACCCTCGCCGTCGAGTCATCTCGACGTTGGGGACTAGGGCTAAGACGCCCGTTGGGCGGGTGGCGACATCTGGGCCGACGGACGCCGAATTGGAAACTTTGGAGCCTGGCTCCGCCGCGCCGCTCTGGCCGGCGGTGGTTCGGCGTCCATCGGGGGCATTAGGAAGACCATGCTGATCATCGAGAATCTGACCCACGTCTATGGCAACGGCACCCGGGCCCTGGACGAGGTCAGCCTGACGATCCCACGCGGCATGTACGGCCTGCTGGGCCCCAACGGCGCCGGCAAGTCGACCCTGATGCGCACCATCGCCACCCTGCAGGCTCCGACCTCGGGTCATATCCGGTTCGGCGACATCGACGTGCTCAAGCACCCCGAGGAGTTGCGCAAGACGCTCGGCTACCTGCCCCAGGACTTCGGCGTCTATCCGCGCGTGTCAGCCTACGACATGCTGGACCACATGGCCGTCCTGAAGGGGATCGCCGGCGGCAAGGAACGCAAGGAAACCGTCGAGAACCTGCTCAACCAGGTGAACCTCTGGGACGTGCGCAAGAAGGCGATCGCCGGCTTCTCGGGCGGCATGCGCCAGCGCTTCGGCATCGCCCAGGCCCTGATCGGCGATCCGCGCCTGATCATCGTCGATGAGCCGACCGCCGGCCTCGACCCCGAAGAGCGCAACCGCTTCCTCAACCTGCTGGCCGAGATCGGCGAGAACGTGGTGGTGATCCTGTCGACCCACATCGTCGAGGACGTCTCCGACCTCTGCCCGGCCATGGCCATCATCTGCAACGGCGCCATCGTGCGCGAAGGCGCGCCGGCCGACCTGGTGGCCCAGCTGAAGGGCCGGATCTGGAAAAAGATCATCGACAAGGCCGAGCTGGAGGCCGCCAAGGCCCAGTACAAGGTCATCTCCACCCGCCTGCTGGCCGGCCGCACCGTGATCCACATCGAGTCCGAGACCGATCCGGGCGCGGGTTTCACCCCCGTCGAGGGCGGGCTGGAGGACGTCTACTTCTCCACCCTGTCGTCCACCCGCTCGCGCCAAGCGGCGTAAGGAGGACGAGCCGATGTTTGGCAAGATCGCGGGCTTTGAGCTCCGCTACCAACTGAAGTCGCCCGTGTTCTGGGTGGTGGCGACCATCTTCTTCCTGATGACGTTCGGGGCGGCGACGATCGATCAGATCCGGATCGGCGGCGGCGGCAACATCCACAAGAACGCCCCATACGCGATCGCCCAGACCCACCTGATCCTGGCGATCTTCTACATGTTCGTGACCACAGCCTTCGTGGCCAATGTGGTCGTCCGTGACGACGAGACGGGCTTTGGGCCGATCCTGCGATCCACGCGGATTCGCAAGTTTGACTATCTGTACGGCCGCTTCACCGGGGCGTTCCTGGCGGCGGCGATTTCGTTTCTCGTCGTGCCGCTGGCCATCTTCGTGGGCTCGTTCATGCCCTGGGTTGACCCCGAACGGCTCGGACCCAATGACCTGAACGCCTATCTGTTTTCCTATTTCGCCCTGGCCCTGCTGCCAGCGTTGTTCCTCGCGGCCGGGGGGGATTAGACGCCTCGGCCTACCGACATCCGCAAAAGGGGCGTCGCGCTGGATCGGCCTGAATACGAGAAGGGCGCGGCGCTGTGGGAGCCGCTGGGCACCGCCGCGTTCGGCCTTGCGACCAAGTACTGGACGGCCAGCGAGCGCAACAGCCTGACGCCGCCGCTGGCCGGCGCGCTGCTGTTCAATCGCGTGTTCGTGCTGGCCCTGTCGGCCGGGTTCCTGGCCCTGGCCTATAGCCTGTTCCGCTTCCAGTCGGCGGAGCTGTCGGGTCAGCGCAAGAGCGCCAAGAAGACCAAGGCCGCGTCGACGGACGCTGCGTCCGCGCCGTCCGGCCCGCTGCCGGCGCCGGTGTTCGACCGCCGGACGGCCTGGGCCCAGCTGCTCGTCCGCACGCGCCTCGACATGGGGCAGGTCTTCAAGAGCCCGGCCTTCTTCGTGCTGCTGTTCCTGGGTCTGGCCAACGCCATGGGCGCACTGTGGTTCGCCACCGAGGCCGGCCGGTATGGCGGGGTCGTCTATCCGGTGACGCGGATCCTGCTCTTTCCGCTGCTGGGTTCGTTCGGCCTGATCCCGATCATCATCGCCATCTACTATTCGGGCGAACTGGTCTGGCGCGAGCGGGAGCGCAAGACTCACGAGATCATCGACGCCACCCCGGTTCCCGACTGGGCGTTCGTCGTCCCAAAGACCCTGGCGATCAGCCTTGTGCTGATCTCGACCCTGCTGATCAGCGTGCTCGCCGCCGTGCTCAGCCAAGTGTTCCACGGCTATTTCAACTTTGAGCTCGAGAAGTACCTGGTCTGGTACGTGCTGCCACAGGCGCTGGACTTCATCCTGGTGGCCGTGCTGGCGGTGTTCCTGCAGACCATCAGCCCGCACAAGTTCATCGGCTGGGCGCTGATGGTGATCTATATTGTCAGCACCATCACGTTCACGAACCTCGGTTTCGAGCACAAGCTCTACAACTACGGCGCCACCACCGACACGCCGTTCTCCGACATGAACGGCCTGGGCAAGTTCTGGATCGGCGCCTGGTGGCTGCGAGCCTACTGGACGGCGTTCGCCCTGGTGCTGCTGGTGCTGGCCTATGGCCTGTGGCGGCGCGGGACGGAAAGCCGTCTGCTGCCGCGCCTGCGCCGTCTGCCGCTGCGCCTGAACGGCGGCGCCGGGGCGCTGATGGGCGTATCCTTGGTCGCCTTCGCAGGCCTGGGCGTGTTCATCTACGTCAACACCAATGTCTGGAACGACTACCGCACCAATATCGACGGCGAAAAGTGGCAGGCCGACTACGAAAAGACCCTGCTGCCGTTCGAGAACGTGCCCCAGCCCAAGATCATCGCCCAGGTTCTGGACGTCGACATCAAGCCGCACGCGCCGAGCCTCGAGACCAAGGGCTCGTATGTGCTTGAGAACAAGACGGGCGCGGCGCTGAAGGAGATCCACGTCCGCTTCGATCGCGATCTGCAGGTCAAGGGCCTGTCGATCGAGGGCGCGCGACCCAAGAAGACCTTCGAGAAGTTCAACTACCGCATCTTCGCCTTCGACACCCCCATGGCGCCCGGCGAGCAGCGCAAGATGAGCTTCATCACACTGCGGGCCCAGCGCGGCTTCCCCAACAGCGGGGCCGAGACGCGGGTCGTCGACAATGGGACCTTCGTCAACAATATGGAGATCGCCCCGATCCTGGGCATGTCGCGCGACGGCCTGCTGAGCGACCGGGCCAAGCGGCGCAAGTACGGCCTGCCGCCCGAGCAGCGCATGGCCAAGCTGGGCGATGTCCCCACCCGGCAGTTCCACCAGCTGCGCAAGGACGCCGACTTTATCCGCTCCGACATCACGGTGACCACCGTGGCCGACCAGACGCCGATCGCGCCGGGCTACAAGGTTTCCGACACCGTCAAGAACGGCCGCCGCACCGCTCGCTTCGTCACCGAGGCGCCGATCATGCCGTTCGTGTCGATCCAGTCGGCGCGCTACAAGGTCGCCGAGGAGACCTACAAGGGCGTGCAGCTGGCGGTCTATTACGATCCCCAGCACCCCTGGAACATCGACCGGATGAAGACGTCGATGAAGCGCTCGCTGGACTATATGGGGACCAATTTCAGCCCCTATCAGTTCCGCCAGCTGCGGTATCAGGAGTTCCCCGACTACGCTCAGTTCGCGCAGTCGTTCGCCAACACCATTCCGTGGTCGGAGGGGATGTTCTTCATCTCCGACTACCGCGATCCGACCAAGATCGACATGGTCACCTATGTCGGCGCCCACGAGATCGGTCACCAGTGGTGGGCCCACCAGGTGGTCGGCGCCGACCAGCAGGGCGCGGCCATGCTGACCGAGACCTTCGCCCAGTACTCGGCCCTGATGGTGATGAAGCACACCTATGGCGAAGACCAGATTCGCAAGTTCCTGAAATTCGAGCTGGACAGCTATCTGCGGGCGCGCGGCGGCGACGTCATCGACGAGCAGCCGCTCTACAAGGTCGAGAACCAGCCCTACGTCTATTATCGCAAGGGTTCGCTGGTCATGTACCGGCTGCAGGACCAGATCGGCGAAGAGGCGGTCAACCGGGCCCTGCGCAAGCTGATCGCCGACTTCGCCTTCAAGGGCGCGCCCTATCCGACGACGCTGGACTTCCTGGCCGCGCTGCGGGCCGAGGCTCCGGCCGACAAGCAGGCGCTGATCACCGATCTCTTCGAGAAGATCACGTTGTATGACCTGAAGGCCAAGACCGCTTCAGTGAAGAAGCGGGCCGATGGCAAGTTCGACGTCACGGTCGTGGTCGACGCCCAGAAGAAGTACGCCGACGGCAAGGGCAAGGAGACAGGCGCGCCGCTGAGCGAGTCGATGGAGATCGGCCTGTTCACCGCCAAGCCGGGCGACAAGGGCTTCGCCGCCAAGAACGTCGTGCTCTATGAGCGCCGCGCGATCCGGTCGGGCGAGAACCGCTTCACCTTCATCGTCGACAAGGCGCCGACCTTCGCAGGCATCGATCCGTACAACACGGTGATCGACCGCAATGGCGACGACAACACGGTCAAGGTCGGCGGATGAGCGACGGGGCTGAGATCCGGATGGACGCAGGGGCGCTGAACGCGTTCCTGCATCGCGCCTTCCCTGAGGTCGATGCGGCCCAGATGCCGCAGGTTCTGGAGGTCGAGGCGGGTCGTGCTCTGCTGAGGCTGCCCTACGCCTCGCGGCAATTGCGGCCCGGCGGGGTGATCTCGGGTCCGACGATGATGAGCCTGGCCGACACCGCAGCCTACGCCATGATCCTGGCGCGGATCGGCGAGGTGGCCCTGTCTGTGACCACCTCGCTCAACATCCACTTTCTTCGGGGCTGTAAGCCGGGCGACCTCTATGCCGAGGCCACCCTGCTCAAGCTCGGCCGCCGGATCGCGACGGTCGACGTCCTGATGTGGACCGAAGGGCGTGAGCGCGCCGCCGCCAAGGCGACGGTCGCCTACGCCATTCCCTGACTACTGACGGGCCTTGGCCACGTCCTCGCCGGTGTCGAAGCCCTTCTTCAGGCCCTCGGCCATGTTCAGGTGCTCCTGGACCGTCGGCGCGGTCTCGGCGGCGAAGGTCTTCAGCGCCGGCGTGTCGCCATCCTGGGCGTAGCGCTGGAGTAGGTTCAGGGCCGACTGATGCGCGTCGACCATGGCGTCGGCGTATTCCTTGTCGAAGTCCTTGGGATCAGCCTTCGACAGATCGTCCAGCTCGTCCTGCATGTCCTTGGACAGCATGGTCGGCAGGTTAATCGTGGCGCCCGAGGCCGAGACCGCCGACTTCAGACCATCGCTGCTCTTTTTGTGGGCGGTCTCCATCATCATGGCGAATTTCTTGACCGACGGATTGGTCGAGCGCGAGGCGGCCAGTTTGGCGGCTTCGATCTCGAACATGTTGCCGTCAGCCAGCTTGGTGGCGAATACATCGGCCTTGGTCTCGTCGGCGAGCGTCGGAACGGTCGCGGCGGGGTTGGCGTCCGGCGTGGCGGCTTGCTCGGCCGGCGTGGCGGCGCCTTTGGTTTCAACGGACTTCTGGCCGCAGGCGGCGAGGCTCAGAGCGGCGACGGCGACGCCGACGACGAGAAAATGACGGGTCATGGCTGTCTTTCCCTTGGGTTCTATTTGTAGTGAGGGTCTCTTCGACGAGAGATCGGGAGGCGGCGCCGCGGTTCGCCGTCGTGCCAAGAAGAACATCACGGGGCCGTGATCGGTTCCTAGACCATGGGGGATTTTCGCATGAGCCAGGGTCCGTTGGCCGGCCTGCGGGTGATCGAGATGGGGTCGCTGATCGCCGGACCCTTCTGTGGTCAGGTGTTGGGCGACTTCGGCGCCGAGGTCATCAAGATCGAGGACCCCAAGGTCGGCGACCCGATGCGTCAGTGGGGGCGCTCCAAGCCCAAGGGCCTGTCGCCCTGGTGGCCGGTGATCGGCCGCAACAAGAAGTCGGTGACGGTCGACCTTCGCACGGAAGCGGGGCGCGATATCGCGCGGGCCCTGATCGCCAAGGCCGACGTCGTGGTCGAGAACTTCCGCCCCGGTACGCTTGAGAAATGGGGCATGGGCTATGAGGCCCTGGCCAAGACCAATCCAGGCCTTGTGATGGCGCGGGTGTCGGGCTTTGGCCAGACCGGGCCCTACGCCAGCCGCGCGGGTTACGCCCTGGTCGGCGAGGCGATGGGCGGTCTGCGCCATATCACCGGCGAGCCCGACCGTCCGCCCGCGCGGGCCGGCATCTCGATCGGCGACAGCCTGTCGGGCCTGAACACGGCGCTGGGGGTGATGATGGCCCTGCACGCCCGCCAGCGCACCGGCAAGGGCCAGGTGGTCGACACCGCCATCTATGAAAGCGTGCTGACGGTGATGGAGAACCTGATCACCGAATACGACCTGACCGGCTATGTCCGCGAACGATCCGGCGCGGTGCTGCCGGGCATCGCCCCGTCCAACGTCTATCCAACCAGGAGCGGTGACCTGGTTCTGATCGGCGCCAACCAGGACACCCTGTTTCGCCGCCTGTGCGAGCTGATGGGGCGGCCGGACCTGGCTGATGATCCGCGCTACTGCGACCACGCCGCGCGCGGCGCGCACCAGGCCGAGCTCGACGCCCGCATCGCCGCCTGGACCGCTGATCAGGAGATCGACGATCTGCTGCCGAAGCTCGAAGGCGCGGGCTTGGCCACCGGCCGCATCTATCGCGCGCCCGACATGCTGAAGGACCCGCAGTTCGCGGCCCGGGAGTCGATCGTCACCGTGCCGCATCCCGTGTTCGGCGAGATCAAGATGCAGAACGCCTTCCCCCGGCTGACTGAAACGCCGGGCGGGGTGCGCTGGCCGGGACCGGCGCTGGGCGAGCATACCGACGCGGTGCTGGCCGACGTCGCGGGCCTTAGCGCGCAAACCGTCGAGGCCTTGCGCAAGAAGGGCGTTCTGGGCTGAGGCGCGAGGCGGTCGCGAGCGCCTATAGCGCCATCCGGAAATAGACGACGCGCTCGGTTTCCTCGAAGCCGATCGCCTGGTGGAAGGCGTGACTTTCCAGATTGTCCGCATCTGCGTCCGAGGCCAGTTCGGTGCAACCTTGCGCCCGGCCCCAGTCGGCGACGGCCGCGCACAGGCGCCGCGCCACGTCCGCCTTGCGATGCTCGGGACACACGTAGAGGCCCTCGACAAACGCCACTGGCGAGGTGTCGCAGCCGTTGACATAGTCATGGCGCAGGGCGGCCTCGACGAAGCTGGCGATCACGCCATCCGACGTCTCGGCGACATAGGCGACAAGGCCATCAGGCTGGTTGAGGGCGTCCTCGGCTTCGATGCGATGGTCCTCGACCGATCCGTCGGGCCAAAGGGCCGCGCGCAGGCCAGCCCAGGCGTCGAGATCGCGCCGGGGCGCCAGGCGGATGATCATGCCCGCCCGGTGACCCCGGCCACGGCGCGGGCGATCTGGTGCACGTTGTAGGGCTTGCGCACGATCGGGGCGTCAAAGCCCATCGGCGCGGCCTTGTCGGCGTAGCCGGTGGCGAACACGAACGGGCGGCCCATCGAGCGCAGGATCTCGGCCACCGGGGCGACGGACTGGCCGTTGAGATCGGCGTCCAGAACCGCCACGTCGAAGTCCTGCTCCACCATCGACAACGCTTCGCCGAGCTCGGCCGCGCAGCCGATCACCTCGACGCCGGCGTCCTCGAGACCCGCTTCGAGCTCGAGGGCCAGCAGCAGGGAGTCCTCGACGATCAGAACCTTCAGGCCGGCGATCGCGCCAGGCCGCACGGTCTCATCGGCCGCGACGACGGTCTCCACGATGCGCTCGGGCGCGACGCTGACGGGTTCGACCGGCGGCGCGTCGGCCAGGGCTTCGGCGCCGCCCTGGATCATCGCGGTGACACCGCTGGATCGATAGTTGATCTTGGCCGATCCGCCCAGCTCACGGCCGGCGACGTCCTCGATGAGCGTCGCGCCGAAGCCCTTCGTCGCCGGGGCGGTGGCCGGCGGGCCGCCAGTTTCCAGCCATTCCAACGCAAAGCCGCCCTCGGGCGTGCGCCGCCAGACCACCTCGACCTTGCCCGTCTCGGTGGAGAGGGAGCCATAGCGCACGGCGTTGACCGCCAGTTCGTGCAGCGCCAGCGACAGGGCCGCCGCCGCGCGCGGCGTCAGGAACAGTTCGGGTCCATCCCAGCGGGTCTGGGTGGGCGCCAGACCGCCCAGTTCGGCGGCGGCGATCCGCGCCAGGGTCGCCCCCCGCCAGCGGGCGGCGCTAAGCAGGTCATGCGCCGAGCTCATCGATTTCAGGCGCGCCGCGAAGGTCTTCAGGAACACATCCAGAGAGGCGGACTTGCGCGCCGACTGCGCCGCCACCGACTGGACGACGGCCAACAGGTTCTTGATGCGGTGATCCAGCTCAGCGACCAGGCTTTCGCGCTGCTCCTCCTGCAGCTTGCGCAGGGTGATGTCCTGGACCACGCCGATCAGCTGGGTCGGGCGGCCGTCGGAGGTCATCAGCATGACGCCGGCGGCGCTGTTCCAGATCTCGCCCGCGCCGTCGCGGGGCGCGCGCCGGTACTCGATGGTGAAGCGGCCGGTCTCGGCCAACTGCCGGTCGACACTGACACGCGCCGCCCTACGATCGTCGGGATGGATGTACTGGTAAAGCGCGTCGCCGCCCTGGCTGTCGAGCTCGCCTTCGGGAATCCCCGACAGCTTGGCAAGGCGCGGACTGATCCTGAAGGTGTTTGTGGCGACACACCACTCGAACTCGCCGAGGCTGGCGGCGGCGATGGCCAGATCCAGGCGTTCGCTCTCCAGCGTCGGAACCTTGGCGCACGGCCCGAGCAGGACCTCGATCGCCAGGTCGGCCAGATCGGTCAGGGCCTGCAGGTCCTCTTCCGACGCGGGACCGCCCGTGCCGGGGCCTTCGACCACCAGGGCGCCCAGCACGTGACCCGCGCTATTGCGGATCGGGACGGCGAGGTCGACAGGCGCGTTGGCCACCACCACCTTGTGGGCCAGGCTCCCCTCGCGCGGGGCTTCCGGGCCGGCATAGCCGACATAGGCGGCGCGCCAGATGCGCGCCTCGTCCACCAGCACGACCGCGGCCTTGGGCGCGTCGAACAGGCGGGCTGCGAGTCGGATCAGGCGAGACAGTCCGGGGCCGTTGACGACCCCATCCAAGACGCCCAATCCCCGCACAGCTTCAAGGCGCTCTGCTTCCAGGCGATCGTCGCTGGCTTTCGGGGCGTCGTCCATGATTCGACCTTAGCCTCGCTTCGCGTGTAGCGCGAGCGCCTTTGGGATTCCTCAGTGGTGAAGCCTCCGGCGTTGCGCTAACTTGGAACCCTAACGCCAAGCTCGGCGTTGACGGGGCGCGTCATCAGCGCCCGGTCGGTCGCGTCGCGAACAGGAGAGAAGATCCCATGCCCGCCAGTTCCCCCGCCGCCAAGGAAGCCGCCAAGGCCAAGACTGCGACCCTCGAGGCGGTCGAGCATGCCGAGCGCAGCTTCACCCACGCCGCCGACGCGGCCCGCGTTTCGCTGACCGAAGCCGCCAAGCGCGTCGAGAAGTCGGTGTCGGAGGGCTTCGAGACCCTGCGCGCCCAGAGCCGCGCCTACAGCGACACCGCCGGCCAGACGCTGGAAGAGGCCCAAGCCTACGCCGCCGAGCGTATCCGCGAGCGCCCGATCACCGCCACCCTGGCGGGCCTGGGCGTGGGCGTGCTGATCGGGCTGCTGATCGCCGGCGGCAACCGTCACAACCGCTGATGTTTGAGAAAACCCTGATGACGCTGGCGGCGGCGGCGGCGATCGCCGCCGCGGCGGCGGTCAGCGTCGTCTCCGCCGCCTTCGCGCTGTACGCCTTGCTCGTGCCGCTGGTCAGTCCGGCCGGCGCGGCCGCCATCGTGGCCGCCGTCGCGGCTCTGATCGTCGCCATCGCCGGCATGATCGCCGCGCGCAAGGTCGAGAGCCATCGGGCCGCCAGCCACGAGGCCCCGCCGCCCGCCGGCTTCGACGTGACCGGCAAGATCGTCGAGATCGTGCGCGAGCGCCCGATCATGTCGATCGGCCTAGGCTTGGCCGCCGGGATCTTCGCCCTGAAGAACCCTGGCCTGACGGCGACCGTGGCCAAGGCCTTCCTCGATCCCAAGCCGCCGCAACGCTGACCGTGTGACCCGCCTGAGCGCCACGCCGCCGCATCTTGCTCCGGCGATCGTCGGCGGGACGGTGGGTTCGCGGAAACCCCAGCTTTCAAAGGGTATTTCTCAACTAAAGTTGAGCGTTCGGGACAGCGGAGCCGCTTACGCTCCGCGCCTGCGCGCACTAGATGCCTTCCCGCGCGTTCCCGCTCCTCCCTTCATGGGAACGCCTTCCCATGGAGTGAACATGCCGTACACGCTTCCCGACCTGCCCTACGCCTATGACGCGCTGGAGCCGACCATCTCGGCCAACACCCTGCGCTTCCACCACGACAAGCACCACGCCGCCTATGTCACGGCCCTGAACGGCCTGCTGAACGGCGACGACAAGGGTTCGCTGGAAGCGGTGATCAAGAGCGCCGGCCCCGGCAAGGTGTTCAACAACGCCGCCCAGGCCTGGAACCACGCCTTCTTCTGGGACGGCCTGTCGCCGACCAAGACCGCGCCGGGCGCCGAGCTGGCCGCCGCCATCGACGCCACCTTCGGCGGCATGGACGCCCTGAAGGAAAAGTTCGTCGCCGAGGGCGTCGGTCACTTCGGTTCGGGCTGGGTGTGGCTGGTCTCGGACGCTTCGGGCGCCCTGAAGATCATCTCGACCCACGACGCCGAGAGCCCGGTCACGGAAGACCTGACGGCCCTGGTCGTCGCCGACGTCTGGGAGCACGCCTACTATCTGGACTACCAGAACCTGCGGAAGGGCTTCCTGGAAGCGGTCTTCGACAACCTGATCAACTGGACCCTGGCCGACAGCCAGTATGCGGCCGCCAAGTCGGGCGCCCAGGGCTGGGCCTATCCGGCTCCGCAGTAGGTCGGATGATGGCGGCGCGACCCTGTTCGCGCCGCCGCCTTACGTCAGGCTCGTCGATCGACCGCCCAGGTTCGCCAAGCCTCGAAGTCGCCGTGCGCGTAGGCCATGGCGTTTACCTGCACGCTGTCGGGCGCGACCTCGATTACGTTGAATCCCGGCGCTGCGCCCCGCTCGCGCTGGGACAGGGTGCCGGACCCGATCGCCTGGGTTCGCCCGTCGCCGAACGGCAGCGGCGTGACGAACGGCAGATGGATGTGACCCGACAGGATCACGTCGGCGCCGGCCTTCACGAACTGGTTGGCTGCGTCCACGCCGCCGTGCACGCGGGCGGTCATCGGCCCGCCCAGAACCTCCATCAGCGGGTGGTGACAGACCACGATGCGCAGGTCCCCGGCCGGGGCCGCCTCAAGCTCGCCCACCACGCGCCGGATCTGGCGCCGACTCACCGCGCCTTTTGACCAGTTCCAGCGCAGCTGAGCCGCGCGGGCGGTGTTCAGCGTGGTGAGCGTCACGCCAGGGCCACGCCAGCGCGCGCCGTCCTCCGCGCCGAAGCGATCAGAGAAGCGCCGCCAGGGGCGGGTAAACCGCTCCCAGAGCTCGCCGGGACCCACGAACGGCGTGTCGTGATTGCCGGGCGTGACGATCATCGGCCGAGGCAGGCTGTCCAGCCAAGCCGCTGCGGCGTCGAACTCGGAGGCCTTCCCGTCCAGGGTGAGATCGCCCGCCACCACGACAAGGTCGGGCGCGGCCGCGCGGATCCATGCCCCGGCGGCCGCCACGGCCTCGACATTCTCGCCGCCGAAATGGATGTCCGAAAGCTGGACCAGCTTCATGGCTTGGCTGGAACCAGCGCCCGAAAGGCTTCGGGCCTGAAATGGATTGCGGTCTCCGGGGGCAGGCGGGTCGGTTCGCCGTCCAGGATGGCGGGGATGCGTCCATTGGCCCAGATCCGGCCCGAGCGACAGCGGCCGACCGACACCGAAGGATCCTCGCGCCATTGGCCCAGCGCGGCGTTCATGCCCAGGCGGAACACCTCAACCGCACCCTTGGGGTCCAGGGCGGCGGCCTCCAGCGCCTGCTCCTCGGCGTCGAGCGCGCTGGACACCAGCGGGCACAGAAAGGTCAGGGCCTCGGCCTTGCCTTTGGGGCGACCATCGAGCGCATAGCGCAGGCGACCGGAAAAGGCGCGACGAAAGGCGCGCCGGGCGCGGGCGAGGGCCAGGTCGAGACGCCCCTCGCGGGCGGCTTCTCGCGCCGTGGCCCACAGGGCGGGGCTGCCCAGGATGGCGGCGACGAAGAACAGGCGTCCGCCAACTTCGCCGCCGGAGATCATCCGCGCTTCGCCATCGCCGAGGCAATCGCGCATGACCTCTTCCCAGCGGCGTTCGCCATACAGGGCGTACGGCAGCATGTTCATGGTGCCGCCCGGCAGCGGCGCGATCAGCGGGCCGTCAGCGCCGGCCATTTCGGCCGCGGCGCGCGCGGTGCCGTCACCGGCCAGGACGAGGACGGCGTCTGGCGTCCCGTCGATCACCACCCGAAGGCAATCGATCAGCTCGCTCGGCGCCGGGGCGTGGACAACGCCGGTCACGCCGTACTCGGCGAGCAGGCGTTCGGCGATCTCGGGGGCGTCTGGTCCGACCGAGCCCGAGGCGATGTTAGCGACGACGTCGATGCGCTTCATACGCACACCCCCTCATGAAAAGGCCTGCGACGCAACGGCCCGATCCGGGCCTGGTTCCGCTCGCGGCGCGGAACCCTCATCCGTCGGGGCCGTTAGCTGGCCTGTGGGACAGCTCGGAACGGAGAGCCAAGATGAAGACGACCATGATCGCCCTGATGGGCGTCGGCGTGCTCGCCGCAGCGTGCACCTCGACCGGCAATATGGAGCGAAACGCCGCCGGCGGCGCTGCGTTGGGCGCCGTCGCGGGCGCGGTGATCGGCAACAATGTGGGCAGCGGCAGCGCCAGCACAGGCGCGGCGATCGGCGCGGCGATCGGCGGCGCGGCGGGCGCGGTGAAGGGCTGTCGTGAGGATGGCGGTTGCGGCGCCGCAGAGGCCAACCGCCGTCAGTACTACGACGAGCGTGCGAGACGTTACTATTACTACGACGCGCGCAGCGGCCGGTACTTTTGGGAGAACGGCGCGCCCCGCTCCTAAAGCGCCTCGCTAGGGCTCTGCTCGAAGGCGATCGGCCTGGCCGGTCGCCTTTCTCATACCAGGATCGCCAAGGGGATTTGGCATGA
This sequence comes from Caulobacter vibrioides, assembly GCA_002280275.1. Lineage (GTDB taxonomy): Bacteria > Pseudomonadota > Alphaproteobacteria > Caulobacterales > Caulobacteraceae > Caulobacter > Caulobacter vibrioides_A. The sequence continues at coordinate 14,456 of NCDQ01000009.1, forward strand.
AGACCCTAAGAACCATGATCTTCAGCGGCATCTACCTGACGTTGGCGGGATGCGCGCAGACGGATGGACCGTTCCGTGCGCTCCGAAAGCCGGTGGCGGCGGCCCCGCCGGTCTGCATGGGTTTCCAGTCTTCGATCTATTTTGACCGTGATAGCGCCGCGCTCACCCGCGAGGCCAGGATGGTTCTGAGGAGCGCCAGGGCGCAGGCGCAAGGCTGCGTCGTGCGTTCGGTCCGTGTCGTGGGCCTCGCTGACGCTGTGGGCGCGCCAGCCGCCAACCTTGCGCTGTCTCGGCGCCGGGCTGAAGCCGTTTCCGAAGCGCTGGCCCGCGTTGGCTTCCAGGAGGTGCATGTCGATATGGCCGCGGTCGGCGATGCAGGCTCGGTTTCCGCGTCTGGAGTCGCCGCGCCCCTGCGACGACGCGCTGACGTGCTGTTCGAGCTCGCGCCCGGCTGACGCGCGCGGGCTGCAGCGCCAGAGCGTGAGAGCGCCGCTACGCAGAACGCGACGAAGAAAGGCGGTCCGACAAGCCGGTCCGCCTTGAGTTCGCATCAACAAAGGGGGGTGCGAAGGCGGCCGATCAGCTTTCGCTGATCTCAAGTCGGGGGGCGTCGCCGCCTTCGCAATCACAAAACGACCCTGCTCGCGGTTAGTTCCCGGTCCGGCGAAATATTTTTTTGACGCGGGAGGCGACGCGGCTCGGCGGAACGGGCGTGCGTGCAAGGCGTTGAAATTGCTGGGCGGACATCGGGTCCGCCAGGCAGGGGAGCAACGTCGTGATCCGCACCTATGTGGCCGAACATGGCGGTACGGTTTTCGTTTCGACGCTCAGCCAGCGTCAAAAAAGGACGCGTTCGCGGATCATGGCGCTGGCCGTGATCGCGGTGATCGGAGCCTCCGCCGGGACGGTGCAGGCCTTCTATGATCACCAGCGCGCCGATGTCACCCGAATGTGGACACCATAGGAGGTCGCCGCCATGCCCGCCGACATTCACCATCACACGACGCCTAACGAGGCGCCGCCGCGCCTGAGCGCCACCCGCGCGCGCCAGGGCCGCTGGGGCAAGCATATCTTCTGGGTCCTGATCGCCTCCACGGTTCTGGCGGCGATGGCCTTGTTCGGCGCCTGGAGCTATCGCGCCAACGACCTGGCGGCGGTGGAGGTCAACAACGGCGTACAAACGCCCGCCGAGGCCCAGCGCTACGACACCCGGCCTTCACCGGCGCGCCAGACGCCCTAGACAAGCAGACGCTCCGGTAAGGGAACGGCTGCTTCGCCGTCGAGTGTTGATGGCGCCGCAGGGGGGCGTCCTCGCCCTTCGACAAGTTCAGGGTGAGGACGGCTACTGACCTCGGTTTGCACAAAATCCTCATCCTGAGCCCGTCGAAGGACGAGGATTTCAATCCAGACCGGCGTCCACGCATAACGTGGACACAGACAAGAAAGGGCGGCCTCCGTGAGGAGACCGCCCTTCGTCTTGGTCGAAACGTCAGCCGGCTATTTCTTGATCCAGCCGCCGTCGAGCGGCTTCCAGTACTGGCCGGGCGCCAGGCGGGCGTAGAGTTGCTTGGCGGTGGCCTGGCCGGCGGCCTCGGGGGTCACGCCGGTCTTGGCGGCGATGTCCTTGTAGGCGGCGGCGCGGCCGGTGTTGATCTCGGCCACGGCGGCGCGCAACGCGGCGTCGCCGCCGGACACGATGCCCAGGTAGCCGTCGGCTTGCTCGCCGACCGTGCCCGCCGTCTTGGCGGCGTCGACGGTCGCCTTGGCGGCGGGGGATTGCGCCATGGCCAAGCCCGAACCGGCGGTGGTCATCGCCAGGCCCAGAGCCAGAACCGTCATCGTCTTGCGGATCATGTCGGTCCTCCTTGCTTAGAACAGGTTGGGGTTCTGCTGGATCAACGATTGGACTTCCTTGTCCAGCCGCACGCGCACGTCGGCGTCCAGCTTGGCGTAGATGTTGATCGGATCGACCTTCACGCGGACGGTCGGCGTGCACGCGGCCGCGCCGAGCGCTCCGGTCGCGATCAGGGCCATCAAGAGGGCGCGCTTTCTCATGCGTCTGGTCTCCAGTTCGGATGCAGGGTGACGGGTCACGGTTGAACCGGACCTGAACGGGGCGGGTCGGGATCCTCGCCGGCGAACGAGCGCCGCCAAGCGTCGAGAAGCTCGTCGAAGTTCAGCGATGTGTCGAGGGTCAGGTCTACGGGCGTCTTGGCCGGCAGGGGGATGCGCTTGTCGAACGCGCGGCCGCGCAGCAGGTCGAGAATCCCGACCTTGGCCTTCTCGGCCACCTTGGGGGCGTGCTGGCCCTTCACATGGAAGAGGATTCCCAGGCGTCCGTTGTCTGTGCTGTTGACCCCGGCCTCCAGCTGATCGAACGCCAGGTTCTCCATGGCCTGATAGGCGAAGTCCTGGATGGCGTTCACCTGGCCGGGCGGCTGAGGGGGCGGCGCGCCGGGCGCGTCGGCCGGGCTGGCGGCGACGTTCGACAGCGCCGACCGGGCGATTTCCAGGCGACCGGGCCGGATCGCGCGGATCTGGCCGTTCTGGAACCGCAGGCCCTCGGGTCCGAAGGTGAAGGGCAGGCGGCCGTCGACCACGGCGTCGATCTTGATGCGGTCGGCCAGGGATGAGGCGGCGATCAGTTCGCCGAGGTCCAGGTGCTCTATGACGATCGCGCCCTTGATCGCCTTGTCCGCGCCCAGCGGCACGTCGATCGGCTCGATCGACACCCGGCCCTTGGCGGCTTCGAACGTCGCCTTGGAGACGTGCAGCATCTCCGCGCCCAACTGGAACACCGACTCGACGCCGGTGAGCGGCACCAGCGAGTCGATCTTCACAACCCGCATTGTCTGACCCGGGGCGCTGGCGAGCGGGGCCAGGCTGGTGAAGTCGATCGCGCCGTCCAGGGTGGCGACGAAGCCAATCGGGCTGGTGAAGTCGATCTTGTCGGCCACCAGGCGCCCCCGGCTGGTCGCGCCGTTCGGATCCCAGGCGAAGACGCCGGTGAAGCTGGCGGGGCCCTTGGCCTCGCGCGCGAAGGCCGCCATCGGCGACAGTTCAGCCGGTTGCAGACCACCTGGCGCGAAGACCAGCTTGGAGGCGTCGATATCGGCCTGGCCCCTGCCGGCGGCCACAACATGGCGCAGGCGGATGGCGCCCAGAGGCGCGCCGACCGGTGTCGTGGCCTGGAAATCGCCGGTCCACAGGCCGCCCGAGAGGCCCAGGCGCCCCTTGGCGAGGATAGGGTTAAAGCGGCGCTCCGGGGCGGCGTCGGCGACGGCGGCGCTGTCGACCCGCACCTGCGCGCGCTCGAAGCCGCCCGTCCCGCCCAGCGAGGCTTCGCCCTGGATTGTCTCCAGGCGGGCCTGAGCGCTGGCCAGCGCGCCTTCGCCGTCCTGGAAGCGCAAGCCGGCGCTCCAGCCGCCCGGCCCGGCGGCCAACAGCGGCGCGGCGGACGGACAGACCAGGGCCTTGATGGCCGTCACCGGGCTTTCACCCAGCGCGTAGGTTCTCGCTGTGACCGGGGCGCACTGACGAGAAACCAGGGTGAAGCGCCCGCCTGCGATCCGCACTTGGCCGTCGATCTGACCGGTCACGCCCTGGATCGGCGGCAGGTCGAAGCCTTCCGTGGCGATGGATAGCGGCGAGGTCACGACGCCGGCGGCGGCGCGCCAGTCGCTCGCCGCCAAGCGCACCGTCGGCAGGCCGCCGCCGGAGAGGGCCGCCCGCAGACCGCCGCGCGCCCCGCTCGGCCCCGCATCCAGGAGCACGCCCCCTGGCGCGGCGGCGGTCAGGGTGACGCCGTTCGGAGCGCTCAGGCGGGCCTCGCGCGACAGGGCCACGCGCGTGCGGCCGCCGGCGATCTCCAAGCCAAGGCCAGGCGCGGCGAGCGCGAACGTGCGAAGCGCCCGGCTCAGCGGCGCGCCATAGGCGGGGGTGGGGATCAGGGCCGCGAACCGGTCCGCGTCGGGCCCGGCGATCCCGCTCGTGCCAGAGGCGCCGCCCGCAAGACTCAGCGTCAGGCCTTGAGCGTTGTGGCCGATCCGACCACTGGCGGCCAGTCGCGCTGACGCGAGGGACAGGGCGCCCATGGCCAGCCGATCGGCGTTCGTCTCAATCTTCAGTGGTCCGTCGAGACGCGTCCCTTCCGCGTCCGCCACTAGGACCAGGCTTTCCGACGCGCCTTGACCACGCAGGTTCCGCACCGCAACGCCGCCCGCGATCGCCTGTCCGGCGCGCAGCTCCGCAGTGGTCGCGCCCCGTAGGCTCAACCGGCCATCACGCCGGCCGCCCACCACGCGGGCCAGTTCCAGCGCGAGGGTGGCGTCACGGGCCTGCAGCGACGAGGTCGAAAGCCGTTCGCTGCGCAGGCCCGCCCGGCCCTTGCCCATGAAAGCGACGTCTTGGGGGCCGCCATCCAGCCGCCCGTTCCAGACGAGGTCGGCGTCCAGTCCTTCGGCCTGGCCCTCGCCCAGTCTGGCGGCGACCGCGCGCACCGACATCTGAGCCGCCAGCGGGCCTTGTGCGGTCATGCGGCCGAGATCGGGGTAGGGCAGGTCCGCGCTGAGCGCGGCGGTGGCTCCGGCCAGGTCGGCCGCCTCGGTCTCCAGGCTGTTCAGCGCCAGGGCGACCTCGACGCTCAGCCGATCGCCGCGCTTGCGGGCGGTGACGCTCGCGCCCTTGGCGTCGATGGCGAGATCTCGGACGGCATAGCGCAGCGGCGCGAGCCGCGCGTCCAGGCGCCGCAACTGGCCGTCATCCAGGCTGGCGTCGCCGGTGATCCGCGCGCGGCCGCCAGGCGTGGTCAGGTCCAGCCGCGCGTCCTCGACCAGCACCGCAGGCCCTGGAACCTCGGGCCGGCGCGGCGCTTTCAGCACCTCGTCGATCAGCGGCTGCAGGGCGCCGAGCCGCAGACCCTTGTCATCCAGGGTGACGGCGATACGCGGCCGCACCAGGCGCACGGCCTTGGTCTGGATGGCGAACGCGCCCCCGCTCCAGGGCGTGGAGAGGTCATAGGCGACCTCCAGCCGATCGGCGGCGAAGATCGGCGCGTTGGCCGGGCCCAGGCGCACCTTGCCGACGAAGCCGGTGGCGTCGACGTCCTCCAGCTGGACGGCGGCCTCGATCCCGCGCTCGCGCAGCCAGGACTCGGCCAGTTCCCGGCTGATCTCGCGCCGGCCCGACCAGACGACGAGGCCGGTGGCGATGAAGGCCAGCATCGATAGCGACACCGCCTCCAGGCCGAGATCCACCAGGCGCGCGCGCGCGCTGGGCGCGGGTCTGGCCGCGGTCGCTGGCGTCGGTTCGGTCGAGGGTTCTGCCATCACGTCCTGGCGTCTGGTGTCCTAACAAAGCCCCCCGGCCAAGCTTTGGATCCCTATTTCTTGAAGCCCAGCACGTCTTGCATGTCGTAGAGGCCCGGGGGCTTGCCCTTGACCCAGACGGCGGCGGCGATGGCCCCGCGCGCGAACAGGCCCCGGTCGATGGCCGAGTGCGACAGGGTCAGGCTCTCGCTCTCGCCGGCGAAGATCACGCTGTGCTCGCCGATGATCCCGCCGCCGCGTACCACCGAAAAGCCGATGTCGCCTTCCTTGCGTGGGCCGGTGACGCCATCGCGACCCCGATCTGCGACCTCGGAGAGGGCCACGCCCCGTCCCTCGGCGGCGGCCTCGCCCAGCATCAGGGCCGTGCCCGAGGGCGCGTCGATCTTGCGCTTATGATGGGCCTCGTAGACCTCGATGTCCCAGTCCTGCGCCGGCAGGGCGGCGGCGGCTTGGCGCACCAGGCCCATCAGCATGTTGACGCCCAGCGAATAGTTGCCCGAGCGGACGATGACGATGGTCTTGGCGGCCTCGTCGATGCGGGCCAGTTGCTCGTCCGAGAACCCGGTGGAGCCGATCACCAGCGCCGGGCCGCCGTTCGCGGCGGCTTCCTCGGCCAGGGCGACCGAGGCCTCGGGCAGGGTGAAGTCGATCACCGCGTCGGCGGCGGCCAGGGCGGCCTCGCGCGCGACCAAGCCGTCGCCCTCGACGCCGGGACGCTCGAAGCGGGCGGCGACCACGGCGTCCATCCGCCCCTCCAGCGCCTGGGCGACAGCGCGGCCCATGCGGCCGTTGGCGCCGGCGATCGCGATCTTCACGGGCTGGGACAAGGCGGACTCCGGGAGAAAACTGAGCTTGGGCAAATCACCTGTTCCGCCCCTTCAGGTCAACCTCACGCCGCCTTCCCCCAGGGCGCCGCGCTTGACGCAACGCCAAGTCCAACAAGCGTTTGCAGGGATTTTTCCCAATCCGACCCGGTTGTGAGGTCGGTCCCCCCTCGTTACGGTGCGGACATATAAGGGCGTGTTCGCATCGATCGGCGCGCCCCTTCATCGACTTGCGCAGCAGGAATGGGAAACGCCGGATGAGCGACGCGGAACGCAAGACCTTCACGGACGCGGAGGCCCTGGCCTTTCACCGTCACCCGACCCCCGGCAAGATCGCCATCGTGCCGACCAAGCCGATGGCCACCCAGCGCGACCTGAGCCTGGCCTATTCGCCGGGCGTCGCCGTGCCCGTCCACGCCATCGCCGCCGATCCGGATATGGCCTACGAGTACACCTCCAAGGGCAATCTGGTGGCGGTGATCTCGAACGGCACCGCGATCCTGGGCCTGGGCGACCTGGGGGCGCTGGCCTCCAAGCCGGTGATGGAAGGCAAGAGCGTCCTCTTCAAGCGCTTCGGCGACGTCGACTCGATCGATATCGAGGTCAGCACCAAGGACCCCGACGAGATCATCACGGTGGTCAAGAACATCGGCGTCACCTTCGGCGGCATCAATCTGGAGGACATCAAGAGCCCCGAGTGCTTCCGCATCGAGACCGAGCTGCAGGAACTGCTCGACATCCCGGTGTTCCACGACGACCAGCACGGCACGGCGATCATCTGCGCGGCCGGCCTGATCAACGCCTGCCACATCACCGGCAAGAAGATCGAGGACGTGAAGGTCGTGCTGAACGGCCCCGGCGCGGCCGGCATCGCCTCGCTGGAGCTGATCAAGGCCATGGGCGTGCGGGCCGAGAACTGCATCGCCGTCGACTCCAAGGGCGTGCTCTATCGCGGCCGCACCGAGGGC